>JBHLLE010000008.1:7718-17564 GCA_048885945.1 Candidatus Hermodarchaeota archaeon
AGGCGTCGAGGGTGAGCTCTCGGTGAAACTCTTCGGAACTGACCTGGATGAGTTGAATCATTACATCGAAGACATCGGCTATTGGAGTGAATGTTTCAGCAACTGCAGTAAAAGGAACCACACCAACAAAAAAACCGAGTAACGTTAAGTTTATAAGTACACTTTTCGTTTTAACTCTTGGTCTTGCTTTATTGCCAGCTAGTATGGTATTAGGCAACACGGTTCAAGATCGGATTGACGAGGGTGTTGCAGATCAGGTTGATGTTCCACACCCACACAATTCTGAATTTGAGGAGTGGGAAGATAATGATTACGATGACGCTCCTAAAATGTACTCCACATATTATCTATGGAATCTAACAAATCCTAATGAACTCTTGTCTGGAGAAAAACCAATTTACGAAGAAGTCGGTCCATATAAATTTCGAGAATACAAATATAAATACGATATAGAATTCAACGACGATAAATCAGAAGTAGAATATAAAGAATATTCGAAATTTGTTCAAGTAGGCGGGGAAGATATTAGTCTTATTAACATTACTAACATAAATCCTGGTTTCTTAGGGAGTGTAGCAACTGCTGGAGGAACAGATCTGCAGTATAATAAATTAAATTTTCCATTTGTGCTTTCTCAAGTAAAGGAAGAGTTTAATAATATTTTTACAAATACCGTTAATGAGAAACTAGCAGATGATGATTTTATAAGAGCATCACTAGAAGATATGCTGAAAGATTGTACTGCATTTATTCTTCCATTTATTCCGATTGATGTAACACAAGCATTTATTGAATGTGTTGGAATGGACGCCATAAAGGAATTTATGAGAGATGGTATACCATCGCCAGAAGAAGTATTTTTTGAAGAATGGGCCAACGATTATTTTCCAGCATTTCATGGGGATTATTCAATTTTAGATGATGCTGCAAGCGGGGTCAATGCTTTATTAATGAAGCAAATAATTAATGACATAGATTGTCAGGCCGCACAGGATACTATAATAACAATGCAAAACGCTAAATTGGTAGATGAAGCAGGCAGCATTCATGGATTAGGTGTTGATATAGATGGACAATATGGATATTTAGAAGGAAGCGAATCTGACTTAAATATTTCTACTGCATATGCGAAAGAAGTTGATCGATTCGTTAAAACCTATACAATTGTTGTTGCTTGGTCTACAATGGACTTACCAATTTACGAGAGAGAAGGAGGTTCAGATCTAAGTTATGGTCAATGTTTGGCACTATGGAACAAAAGTAATCCAAATTCACTTACTGGAATGGACTACGAAGCAAATAAGATCTGGTTTGATGCAGCTGAAGGAGATATTGATAGTAAAGACTTTTTAAAAGCGGAATTTAATATAAACAACGCTCAATTAGATTACATTTTAAAGTGGATTAATGTAAGTGTAGAAACGTGGGTACCAAATGCTATCGAGTATACTATAAATGGTTGGAATAGCGGAGTTGTTACTACGCGAACCGCAGAAGAGTGGTTATTCTGTGCGAATGATACAGCAATTTATAATTATATGTCTTATTACAATAAAGATTTAAATAGAGCTAAAGTTAACATCTTCGATAACTGTCAAAACGAGACCGAAGCTGATGATGTTAAGACAAAGAGTCAAACTGTAAAGACAGGAAGAGAAGATATTAGTAAAGTAGGACAATATGTTGAATACGATAATGAAGAAACTATTGAATTATGGAGTGACCCTGAAGAAGTTAGCGGTACGAATGGAATGCAATTTGCGCCAGGAGTCTCCAAAGATAATAATTTAGAAACATTTCAACCAGATTTAATGCGCGTAGTGGAGATGGAATACAAAAGAGATTCTGAAATATACGATATTGATTTATTGAGGTTTAAAATGTCTGGTGAAACATTTGAAGCCAATCCTGACTATTATATGAATACTCAAGGACTTATAAATCTACAGCCTATAGAGAAATATGAAGGTATTGAAGTGCGAGTTAGTAAACCACACTTTCTTGACGCGGATTATTCTGTTCAGACAGGAGTGATAGGAATGAACCCTGATAAAGGTGATCACGATACGTATATTGATGTAGAACCTATCACTGGAATTGTAATGAATGCTAAAAAGAGAATACAAGTGAATTTTGAACTATTTACAAGCGACTTTTTCCTTACTAACATATCGAATGTTGTAGTTCCTATAGTATGGTATGAGCAGAGTGGAGAAATTCCTGAAGATTTAGCTGAAGAATTTAAAGAGCTTGTATATGGAGCTTTAGATCTCAAAGAAAATATAGTTCTGGGGTGCCTTGGGATCGCAGCATGTCTTGCTGCTCCAGGCTTAGGATTTTCAACTTCTCAGGTAAACAAAAGACATAAATTTAAAAAAGAAAAGCTCGCGATTGCCGATAAAATTCAGAAAAAAAAGATCGGAACTAAACAACAAGCGATAGGTGTAAATACTCAAGAGATTAAAGTGAATGGAATTGGTAACCTTGATTCCAGTAATATCTCAGAGGCAACTGACGATATACCTTCCAACCCAGAAACTGAATCTTGATTTTTTTTTTTATTTTTTTTATATTTCCATTTCCGAGAATTGTAATAATATATGAATTAATGTTTTCTGAAGATTAAGTCTTAAGATTATAAAAAAAGAAAGAATTAAAAAAATGGAATGAAATTTATGATTGAAACGAGTATTACAAAAATGTTAGGGATAAAACATCCTATTATTGCTGCCCCTATGGGTCCTTTTTATACAACGGAATTAGCTATTGCTGTTTCAAACGCTGGTGGGCTAGGTGTTTTAAGCCATACTAATTTAAATGGAAAAAGCAGTATTGAAGAATTAAAAAAAAATATGAGATATGTAGTAGAACACACTGACAAGCCGTTTGGGTTTAACATTAGAACGGCCAGAATGCAACCAGACGCTTTAACGCTTTGTCGAATAATTCCAAAATTTATATTGAATAATCCAAAAATTAAGGAACAATGTAGATATGTTATATCGAGTGCTGGATCTCCAAAAATGCTACAAGCAAGTAGGTCGTTTCAGAAATTAAAAGAATGTTCTGAAATAAAAAATTTCCACGTGGCTCCCGCATTATGGTTAGCAGAAAAATGTCTATTAGCGGGAGTCGATGGATTGGTTTGTACTGGGACTGAAGGTGGTGGTCATCAATCTTATGAAAAAATCAGTACCTTAGTTCTTCTGCAGCAAATTGCTAATAAATATCCTAACATCCCCAAGATTGCTTGTGGAGGGTTTGCAACTGGTGAAGGATTAGCTGCTGCTATTTCTCTTGGTGCTGGAGCTATAGCAATGGGTTCGAGGTTTATAGCCTCAAGGGAAAGCGAATTTCACGATTCATATAAAAATATAATTCCAAACGCCAAAGCAAATGATACTGAATTAGTGACCGGTTTTTTAGGACCGATTAGATTATGGAAAAATACATATGCTACCAATCATGGACTTGTTGCTAACAAAGAAGAAAAGATCGCGGAAGAACAAGCTATGTCAGTTGAGGCATTAATGGAAGATCAGAAGCATTACGAAATGACCTATGAAGGGGATATCGAAAATGGCGCGGTGTTGTTGGGGCAAAGTATAGGTGTAATTGATACGATTAAAAGTGTTAATACCATTATTGAAGAAATTATAATTAAAGCAGAGAAAATTTTAAAAAATTTGTTCAAAACCGTAAGAGAACCTATAATTGAGATATATAATCCTTAGGTTTTTTGTGAGGTGATTTAAAATTTGATGTCTTTCGAGGGTTTATTAAATGGTTCTACTGCTACAGGTGTTATAGCAGCAGGATGTTTTTTCGGATTATTTTTTTACATTAAATCGAAAGAAAATAATGCAAAATTACTTAAAATAGCGGGAATAATGATATTTTTTTCCGGTCTTTTATATCTAGGACCTTTAACTGATTTTTTATTTCTATTATTGACGGGAAAAAACTTAAAACCAATTTTTCTATATGGAATTTTAAGTTATATGTGGATAACTCCAGCCTTAATTCCCGCAATGTATTTAAGTGCCGAAATTATCACTCCCAGTAAAAAAAAAATCATATTAACATTTTATAGTATCTTAGGAATAATTTTTGAGTTGTTTTTATGGTTGGATACATTGAATGCTTTCTATTTTGAGTTAGATAATCCCGGTAATAATTTAATTGACGCAAGTTTTAATAAAACCCATCCAACTTTTTTGCTAATTGCATTTTTTCTTTTGACATTATTGTTTTTTAATGGATTTGGATTATTAATTAAAATTAGGAACTATACTGGAGATTTAAAAAAAAGATTTTCCTACCTTTCAATTGCTTATATTATATTTGTGATATGTGGATTTTTTGATTCTTTAATCGCACCAGGTATAGCTCTCTTTTTTGTGAGAATAGGAATGATGACTTATCCATGGTTTTTTTATGCTGGTTTGAAAAATAACTGAATATTTACTAATTTTTTATTAATATTCTTTTAAAATTTAATTATTTAAAATCTAAGAAAATTAAGTATTTCTTATTAATAAGCAAATCCTTTTAGCCGCTGTACTGTAGTAAACATATTCTTCCCGCCTTTTCGTAAAAAATCCATAGCTTCTTCGATCCCTTCGACTGTAAGGTTAAACATTGGAACGATACTGGATATAATTTTTCTTGTCCATGGTTGCCATTGTTCTCTAATTACTTCTGGATTTAACCATACTGCATTATTTCTAAAATGATTAGCTATTTCCTTAATATAATAAATTCCGGGCATTTCGTTTCTATGATAGTAATAAATACTACCGTATCGTTCGGTAAGCTCGTAAGATGCCATAGCCGCATCGCCTACCATTACCACTTTGTAATTTTTATCGTATTTCACCAAGAACTCGTCGAAGTCTATCGCTTCATCAGGATTTCTTTGCGCGTTAAAAAATAATTTCTCATATACGCAATTGTGGAAATAATAATATTTAAAATCCTTCCAGTGAGACATGTTATTAGCTGCTGAAAAGAGAAGATTTACAAGATGAGCGTAAGGAGTCATTGAACCACCTACATCCATCAAAAGAATAAGCTTTACGTTATTTTTTCTCTTTTTCTCAAAGATTAGCTCGATGTCTCCACCATTCTTAGCAGTATGGTCTATTGTCTTATCAATATTTAATTCGTCCCTTTTCCCAATTTCTTCAAGTTTCCTCAGTCTTTTTAAGGCGACTTTTATTTGCCTCGTATCCAACACAATATCTTTTCGATAATCTTGAAATATTCTTTTCTGAGCTATTTGAATAGCCATTCTCATTCCTGATCCTCCTCCAACTTTCATACCCATAGGATTCCTTCCAGAATGTCCAAATCTCGAATCCCCTTCCGATCCAATCCATTGATGCCCTTGGTTGTGCTCGTCATCTTGTTTATTCATTAAGTCCTCAAATTCTTTTTGAAGAGCATCCAAGTCAAAATCATACATTTGATTTAAATATTCTTGGAAACCTTCGGGTAATTCAGGAGGTTTAATATCCTTCTCAAGCCAATCCCAGATTTGTTGTTTTATATCATCTGGAAATTTTAATGACGCATCTTTAAAAAAATTCGCAAAAGCGATATCGTAAATATCAAATTGAGCTTCATTTTTGCAGAATATACTACGGGATATATAGTAAAACTCAACCATATCGTGAATAAGTCCTTTATCAAGAGCGTTAATTAAAGTTAAATATTCAGTTATGGATACAGGTAATCGTTGTTTTAAATAATAAAAAAAGTCTACAAACATGTCTCATCAAATAATATAAATAATACCAATTAAATAACTTTTTTTTATTTATGATAAGATCTTCTTCTTTTAAATTTAAAGATCAATCTTTATATTTACATCAATAATTTCATGAAATATAATCTAAATAGAACTTTTTAATCCAAAATTTAATTCATATAAAATTTAGAGGGGTAATAATGTCAAAAGAAGAAGAAATGCTAAAAGAATTAAAACAAATTAGAGAACTCCTTACTCCACCTCCCGAGCCAGTACCGAAGAATTTTATAGATGAATTCAAACTTTTCCTTAAAAAATACCGTGTGTTTGCTCTTGCGGTTGCATTCATCATGGCAATATATACAGGTTACGTAATTCAAGCTTTTGTTGATGATATAATCATGCCTATAATAGAGATTTTTCTACCAGGGGTATCGTGGGAAGAAATCGTCGTTGGAGTTTTTCGTGTTGGTCATCTAATGGGTGCTATAATCACCTTTATCATTGTAGCTTTTGTGATTTTTTTATTAGTTAAAGCAGCAGCTAGAATGGGATTAGAAGATTAAAAATAATAGAGATTTATAAAATCATAAAAATTTTTTTTTCTAATTTTTTACTAATATTTGATTTACTTAATAGTAGTTTTAACTATTATTCATATTTGGATATTGAAATTTAACAGATTTCCATAATAATTTACCAAATAGATTCTATTTTCCAAATGTCTAAATAATTTATCTTAATTTTGCCTTCGGCGATAAAGAATATAAGATTTTTTGCTGTTTCTGAGCTATAGTACATTCGACTTGTCAAGCATTCTCTATAATTTAAAAAAACCTCTATAACAGACCTATCAATAAAAATATGAAGTAGAAATCTTTTTTCATGGTTTAAAAAATCAATTTTACCTTTTTCCTTTCCAGCCCAAAATTTTCCTTTTTTAATATCGATACCTATTGTATCCACTTTTTTATTTTCATCAGGTTGAAAGAACTGCAGTTTAAACGATTTAGCGTCAATAAATTCTAATTCAAGTAATATCTCAAGGGAATTAGTCTGTATATTATTAAATAAATTAGAGACCTCTTCTGATAGAATAATATCTTCCATATGTGTACATTCTTTTCGTAAAATTTGCAGTTCTGGAGCGGGTTTAAATCTCAATTTATTATCAGCCCCTAAAGTTAGTACGCGAGGTAATGTCAGGCACCCATTCCAACCGCCTTCTCCTCCATCTCTTATCCAAGCCCACATAAGACGCCTTTTTTTAGAGTCTAACATAGTCATGGGAGCATAAAAGACATATCCATGATCTAAATAATTCCATTCTTCTGGTGTGAATTTATAATTTTCGTAGGAACCAACACTATAAACGACTTTATTATGAGGAGAGACAATCAGTATATACTTATTTCCTAATGGAAAAAAATTTGGACATTCCCAGTTTCTACGTGTTTTTTTATCAACATTTTTCCCTTCACATAAAGGATTTAGGTATGTCCAATGAATTAAATCAGAAGATTTATATAATAGAACCACACCTTTTTCAGAATTATGAATATGGCCTCCTAAAACCATATACCAATGATCATCTTCTCTCCAAACGTATGGATCTCGCCATTCTCTTACATCCAAATTTCCATGAATTTTAAGTGTCATTATAGGATTACTCGAATACTTTCTCCAACTCATCATATCATCTTCGCTAAGAGCCAACCATTGTTCTGCTCCAGTTTCAGGTCTTTTATTTGGTCCTATACTCGTATAGAGTATGGAAGGAATTCCATCATTGTTAACGCAAGAACCAGAAAAGCAATGTTCCTCACCTGATTTAGTGGATGGAACTAGAGCAATTGGTAAGTGCTTCCAATGAACCAAATCTTTACTTTTAGCGTGACCCCAATGAATATGTCCCCAGTTATCATCATAAGGATTATGTTGATAAAACAGATGATATTCTCCTTTATAAAAAATGGGACCATTAGGATCGTTCATCCAGTTTGCGGGCGCTAAAAAGTGATATTTTGGTCTATAGATACACTCACTAGCGATTTTTTTTGCCTTATTAACGCTATCTATTGCATCTTGAAGACTATCCATGATTAAGAATATAATTTTAATTTAAACTAACGCCACATCATAAATTTGAGTGGTTATGTTATAATCCAAAATTTTTTTTAATTTGTTAATTTTCCTATAAAAACAAATAAACAAAAAAAGAATTTAAGAATAAATAATATGAATAATACTCCCTCTGATAATGCAGAGCAAAATAACTCATCATACAACCTAAATCACGAAGAAAAATTAATAAAATACAATCTAAACCAGAAAAAAGCAATGATTACTATCATGCTATGCATATTTATTGATGTTTTGGGATATTCCATGATTATTCCCATTTTGCCAACAATCGCTCAGTTTACATATGGAGCTTCTAATTTTATGATTGGATTTATCATTGCTTCTAATGCTTTAACTGCATTTATATTTGCTCCGATCTGGGGAAAATTAAGCGATAAATACGGAAGAAAGCCTTTTCTAATTATCTCACAATTAGGTACTTTTGCAGCGTTTTTAATGTTAGGATTTTCCGATTCTCTTACAACAGTAATCTTATCAAGAATCCTAGATGGCGTTTTTGGAGGGCAAATTCCTATTATTAGAGCATATGTAACTGATGTGACTGATGAAAAAAGTCGCGCTGCTGAAATGGGAAAATTTACTGGTGCTATTGCTTTCGGTATTATTTTTGGTCCTGCTATTGGAGGTCTATTAGGGAGTATAAACTGGAGATATCCCGTATTATTAGCTGCTCTTCTTTCCATCATTACAATTATTTTTACTTTGAGATTTTTAAAAGAGAGCATGCCCAAACAAAGAATCTTAGATTTAAAGGAAAAAAGGAAACTAAAACAAGAAAAACACGGAAAAGATAAATCGCTTCTTTTTAAAAAGATTGTTTTATTACATTTATTTGAACTTTTTCTCACTATATTTGCATTTATTATGATAAATACCAGTTTTCCGCTGGTTACCTATTTGAGATATGGTTTTGACGTATTTACGATTGGATTAGTCGCTTCTCTTTTTGGTGTCATGATGATGATTTCAGCAGGAATCCTAATGAAACCCCTTATTAAAAAATATGGCGAAAAATCAATGCTTATCTTTTCAGTTATGCTTTCTATATCCATGTTTTTAGTCTATCCATTTCTGTATACGTCTTGGTCATTATTTATCTTTATATTTCCTTACGTATTTTCTCACGTTTTCACTCGAGCTTTATTAATGACTAATCTGACTAAATCTGTGGAAGAGGATAAACAAGGGGAAGTTAGTGGTTATGCAACTAATATGCAAGCAATTGGACAGATTACTGCTCCTATAGTAGCGTATTTCTATTTAGAAATTTGGTTAATATCCGTTTTAGGATTTAATCTAGACGCTTATTTTCTAATAGGATTTACTTGTGCTATAGCGTCCTTTATTTTGTTATTATTAATTCTCTATGATATGAAAAAATATCCAGAAGTTTTCATCAAGGCAGAGTTAGAATTAAAAAAAGATAAAAATAAACCTTCTCTATAGAATAAAGATTATCGAATTATTAAAAAACAAGGATATTGTGTAAATGAATATTAAAATTAAGAAGGAAATTTAGCTTTTGATAAGGCAATTTCCAAATCTTTCTCTTTTTTTAAGAGTACTCCTAAAAATGGGATTCCTTTCTTAAGTTCTTCAATACTTATGCCTGACTTCAATAATACCCCTATCCAATCAAGAAGCTCTGAGGTAGAGGGCATTTTCCTAAGTTTTGTTATTGTTCTCAACCAATAGAAGTGTTTAAGGCAATTATCTAAAAGATTTTGCTTCAAATTAGGATAATGCAACCGACATATTTCGGTCATAAACTCTCTTGAAGGAAATTCAATCCAGTGAAATACACATCTTCTTAAAAAAGCGTCGGGTAATTCTTTTTCGTTATTAGATGTAATAATTACAATAGGTCGAGTTTTTGCTTTGACAAACTCCTTGGTTTCTTTAACGTAAAACTCCATAACATCAAGTTCTTGAAGTAAATCGTTTGGAAA
>JBHLLE010000009.1:0-17054 GCA_048885945.1 Candidatus Hermodarchaeota archaeon
CATATCTCCTGATATCCGCGAAGCCTCGGAACGTATTGCTTGAGGGCAAATCCAGGTGAAAAATCTCTCCCTCCTGTCACGAGTGCCTTTACTACGATTTTTCCTTTTTCACTCATATGTATCACATTATTTTTTTTATTAAATTTCATATAAAATATATCTTTAAAAGTTTAAGAACGCAGAATAGAAAATCTACATCAATATTTATTCCATTTCAATATCTTTAGTTATATTGAAACCGCAATAAAGTGCGTCCTAAGTCTTATTAAAAATATATTTTAAACTTAGTAATTAAAGGAATAAAACAGAATTAAAAAATTTTGTGAAAAAAGCTAATTCTAAAAAAAATTACTTTCAAGCAAATATAATAATAAATTGTCTTATTATTAAATCTTAATTTAAGGAGATTTATCTAATTTCATGGAATATAATATCAATACTAAAATCTACAGCACAATCTTCGACCAAAATCGAGATTATGTTTTAAATATTCTTCTGATAATATTTCCATTATTTTTTCGTATTCAAGATTTAAAGTTTCTGCGATATCTTCAATCTGTACTCCAGGTTTAGAAATTAAATTAAAAATTTCTTTTTTAGTTTCTTCACTGATATTTTCGGTCATTGATTTTTAGAAATTATTTTCACTATTTTAATGTTTAGATTATTTTTTAATAATAGAGATTAGTTGTATTTTTGGCTTGTTTTGTGCATTATTTAAAAAAATATTCTAATAATTGGAGAAATAGATAATTATTTATAATTGAATAATTATTCATAAAATGTAATAGATAAAATATTATCTATAATAATCACAGAGGTAGAAAAATTTGGTTAAAAAAGGAGTCCCTAAGAGAAATGGTTCCGGTAAAGGAAGAAGAGCAAATAGAGGCCGTGGAGGCTGTGCTGAAACCAAGAAAACTGGCAAGGGAAGAAATAGGAAATAATAAAGTCTTAATATAATGTATCGGTTTTTTTATTGTTAGTTCAATTTTTAAAAATAAAGGTTCATAAGTTTTTATCCAATAAATTCTTTTTTTTCCCTTCAAAAATGGCTTTTCCTAATTCAAGTATTCTTTCAAATGGATCTTCACGATCTTCTCGAAGTTTAATAGTAATGGCTTCTTCGGGACAATTACCATAGCATAAACCACACCCTAAACATAAATTTCTGTCAACATTAGCAATTTCATTTAATGTTATAGCTTCAACTGGACAGATTTCGATGCAATTACCGCACCCAATACATAAATCGTGATCAATTGTGGATTCGAACATTGCGTTAAGAAATCTGTGTTTATCAAGTCCTTTTTTTGTGATTCCCTTCAGAGAAGCGCAACAGCATGGACAACAATTGCAAATATTTGATAAATGTTTAGAGTTCGCTCCAGCATGAATTAGTCCTGCCTTATCAGCTTCCTCCACAATTCTTATTGCTTCATCAGCAGAAATTTCTCTTCCTATCCCATTCTCAATATAATATTCGGCAGCAACTCCAAAAGATAAGCAAGTTTCCATGGGATAATCACACCCATTTCCTGTAAGTTTAGATTCTTTACGACAAATACAATCAGTTACTGAAATTTTTCTAGCGTGTTTTATGCTTTCTTCAAGCTTATGATATGGATAGAGCACCGCATCAATCTCAATAGATTCTTCAACTGGAAGCACTTTAAAACCAGGTATGTTACTCGCTGCTAATTCGTCCATAAATGCTATATCGTAATATTTCTTAAACATCTGTCCGAGTTCCTCGTCCATTTTTCTAATGGAATATTCATATAATCCAATCATAAAAGGAGCAGCATTATAAAGCGTTTGATTATTTCGTTTTACTCGAAAGATTAAACCTTTCTTAGACATCTCATATAATATTGGCTCTAAGATTTCTTTATTGTAGTTACTTCGCCGGGCAATTCTAGAAGCTTTTTCTGGGATTGCGCCAAGAAGAACTCCAATCTTAGCTTCCTCTTTAGTAAATAACTTTTTAAGAATTTGTATTTCTATTCCACTTTGAGTTTTAGGAAATCCTATAGGAAACTGATCCAAATGTTCCCTTAATTTTATATAAGGCTCATCTGACATGTGATATTACCTAACATCGTTTATATTTAAAAATACAATTAAAACCTATTAAAAAGTTATAGCTAATTTTTTTATAAATTCTGGTTAAAAAAAGTATAGTTAATTACCTTCTAAAAGAACATTATTAGTTAGAATTCCTATATGATCGATTTTTGCTTCTAATGTATCACCTGGAAATATGGGTCCCACACCTTCAGGAGTACCAGTTGCGATTATATCTCCTGACTCTAATGTAGTATACTTTGAAAGATACTCAATAATTTCTGGAATTCTAAAAATCATATGTTTCGTATTAGACGATTGTTTTATTTCTCCATTGATTTTTAATTCAATATTCAGATTATGAGGGTCTTCTATATCTTCAACGATTTTAGGACCAATGGGTCCAAACGTGTCGAAATTTTTAGACCGATACCATGGTAAATTAATCTCTCGATCTTGCTTTTGCATTAATCTCGCAGTAATGTCAAGAAAGATGGTATATCCAATAATATATTTTGTATATTCCGTGGATTTTATGTTTTTACATTTTTCTTTAATAACAATCGCAAGCTCAACTTCGTGATCGATGCGATTTAATTCCACATTATCGTATAATATTCTTGGATAGATTATAGGTTCTTCATCCTTAATTAATGTATTAACTGTTTTACAAAAAAAAACTGGCTCTTTTGGTATTTGAGAACCCATCTCTTTAGCGTGTTTTACGTAATTACGCCCTAAACAGACGATCTTGGTAGGAAATATCTCTATATCTCCAATTTTCATAAATACCACTTAATCTTTTTCTAAAATAACTTCATTTTTAAGAGTACCTATTTTTTCAATAGTTGCTTCAATAAGATCCCCTGGTAAGACAGGACCAATACCTGAAGGAGTACCAGTAGCAACAATATCTCCTGGTTCCATCGTGAATAAACTTGTAATGTATTCCATAAGTTCAGGTATTTTAAATAATAAGTGTTTAGTATTAGACGATTGTTTTACTTGGCCATTGACTTTTAACTCGATTTTGAGATTGTGAGGATCTTGAATTTCGTTAGTCATCGCAATCCTAGGTCCAATTGGACCAAAAGTATCCAGGGATTTTGATCGAAACCATGGTAATTGTGATAATATATCTTTTGTTTGCATTTTACGAGCAGTTACATCGTTAAAAACGCTATAACCTAATATATGGTCGTAAGCTTCGTTTTTTACCACATCTTTACATTTATCTTTGATAATAAACGCCAACTCCACTTCATAGTCTACTCTTTTAAGCCTACGGTTGTTAAATAGAAGTTTTGGATAAATTATAGGCTCTCCATCTCCAATTAAACAATTCAAGGTTTTAGGAAAAAGCACTGGTTCCTTTGGAACTGGCAATTTTGTTTCTTCAATATGATCCATATAATTCGTACCAATACAGATAATTTTTGTAGGATTGATTGTTTTATTTCCAATTTTTATCAATTTAAAAAACTCCTAAAACCTATAATAATAAGTATTAAATTTATTAATTTTTAACAACTTAAAAATTACATCAAATATTATTTAACAATTAAACTGGAGTCTTTATACAAAATGTTGGATGAAATAATCATTACAAAAGCTATAATAGATACATTTACAAGAGAATTGATAAATAACTTAAAAGTAGATGTCATTATTGCCGGAGCAGGTCCTGCAGGATTAGTGGCTTCCAAGATATTATCAGAAGCTGGTCTTAAGACAATAATTTTTGAGAGAAAATTATCGGTTGGTGGCGGGATGTATGGGGGTGGGATGATGTTCAATATCATAGTAGTACAACAAGAAGCAAAAAAAATTTTAGATTTGTTTAATATTAAAACAAAAGAATATCAACCAGATTATTATGTTGCTGATGCTGTTGAATCTGTAGTTAAGTTAACAGCAGGAGCAATTGATGCGGGGGTTAAAATTTATAACTTAATAACAGTCGAAGATGTTAAAATAAATTCAGAATATAAAGTCACTGGTACCGTTATTAATTGGACAGCTGTTGGAATGGCTGGATTACATGTCGATCCAATGACAATTGAAAGTAAATGTGTTATTGATGCAAGTGGTCATGATATTGAAGTTGTAAAAACCGTATTAAAAAAAATTCCAGGAGCAAGACTATATACCTCTACTGGTGATATTATAGGAGAATTACCAATGAATGCAGAGATCGGTGAAAAAATACTTCTGGAAACGACTAAAGAGATATATCCAGGATTATATGTAGCAGGTATGGCAGCTAATGCTTGCTCTGGTGGTCAAAGGATGGGACCAATTTTTGGAGGTATGCTTTTATCAGGATACAAAGTTGCTCAGTTAATCATAGAAAAGCTGAAAAAATGAAACATATTACCTATAATATTTCAAAATTTTAATGAATTTTTTATTAATATAATTATAAAGTTTATATTAGCTCTATTAATAAATTTAAAAAAAAACTAATAACCAAACATTTAATAAAAAGATAATACAACTCTAATATAACTTATTATCCATATTTAATTGTTTAGAAATT
This sequence comes from Candidatus Hermodarchaeota archaeon, assembly GCA_048885945.1. Taxonomy (GTDB): domain Archaea; phylum Asgardarchaeota; class Lokiarchaeia; order Sigyniarchaeales; family SOKP01; genus LW40-45. The sequence continues at coordinate 4,607 of JBHLLE010000009.1, forward strand.
CTTAAAATATGGCTTCCCGAATTAAAAAATATAAGAATTAAATCTCTAAAATAATATAGATTAGTAATGAACAAAGTGTGAAAATAAAATGAACAGTGAAGAAAATTCTAGTCAATTTGAAAAATCGTCTGAAGAAAGAGTTGGCCTTCAAACATCTATTACAAAAAAAGTTGCCACAGCAGGCATTTTTATCGCGGTGGGTCTTGTTTTAAGTTATCTTAATCCTTTCGCGTATTTTACCATATTTGGCACTAAAATCAATCCATTCGCTCATTTCATAAACGCTATAACGGGAGTGCTTATTGGACTTACCTTTTCGTGCATTGTTGCTTTAGGTATTGCTATTTTACGATTTGCATTAGGAATAGGAACCATTCACGCATTTCACGGGGGCATCTCAGGGGCAGTTGTAGTTGGTTTTACGGCGTATTTATTAAGAAAAAAATACCCTGATAAAGTAGAATATGCTGCCTTAACTGAACCAATCGGAACAGTATTTATTGGAGGTACGATTGCTCAATTAATCGCACCGATAGGGGTTATTGAAGGCTTTCTTATTTATTGGGGTTTATTTGCCATGAGCTGTATTCCTGGCTGTATAGCAGGTTTTCTAATGCTTAAAGTATTAAGAAAAGCGGGTATAACTTGGGAAGATTTTTTCTAATTATTTATTTTTACATATTTAGAGATTATTAATTGTAATAAAATATGATATTTCGTGAAGAAATCGATTTAAACGAATTTTTGGGATATCATACGATTTTGTATGGAGAAACTAACACAAAAAAGACTTATTATACTGCGAAATTTGTTCAGTTTCTTGTAGAATCAAAAAACATTAATCCATCGGACATAACTATCTTAGATTTTGCCCCTAAATTGACTAAAATTCGTGATTTAAAAATTGGAGGTAAAATAGAAGATTTTTATCCTCAGAGCATTAAATGCAATAATATAACTTTTGAAGGAGAAATCATTCCACCAAGGTTGAATGCAAAAAATAAGGTGGAACTCTACAAATTTGCTGAAATCAATTTTCAAAAAACCTACGAAATTTTAAAAAAATACAATGAAAGCCTTACCAATGTCTTGATTATTAACGATATTTCAATTTATCTCCATTATGGTGATAAAAAGTATCTATTAAATACAATCAAAAAATCTGAAACATTTTTTGGAAATTCTTATTACGGTTCTTCAATTAAAAAGAATTTTTCTACATATTTTAGCTTAAAAGAAAGATTTAGAGTAAAATACTTATTAATAAGAATTGATAAATCCTATTTAACAAAATAATATTAATATAAGATAAAAAATGAGTCTTAAAATAAATGTTGACGAATCTAAGGTCCCTCATTATCAACTTCCAGATCCTCTTATCTGTCTTGATGGAACAAAAGTTACAGATAAAAGAATATGGTTTAAAAAACGGCGAGGTGAAATTCTTGAACTCTTTGAACATCATATTTACGGCAAAATGCCTGGAAAACCTGAAAAAATGTTATTTGAAATTACTTCTATTGATAATGATGCGTTAAATGGAAAAGCAACTCGTAAGGAAATTTCTGTCATTATAAGTGATAAACAAAATGAAATGGTAAACAAAATGGATATCCTAATTTATCTTCCTAATTCTCAACCAAAACCAGTCGCTACTTTTGTCGGTTTAAATTTCTTTGGAAATCATTCTATTTGTCAAGATCCAAATATTACCCTATCAAAACAGTGGATGCCCAGAAGAATAGCTTTTGGAATAGTGAAACATCGAGCAACAGAAAAGTCACGAGCTGTAAGGTCCTCTCGATGGCCAGTTGAACTTATAATTGACCGGGGTTATGCTCTATCCACATTATACTACGGTGATATTGATCCGGATTTTGATGATGGGTTTCAAAATGGGATTCATCCTTTATTTTATAAAAAAGGACAAACTAAACCAGCTGTAGATGAGTGGGGTTCAATCGGAGCATGGGCTTGGGGATTAAGCCGAACAATGGATTATTTTGAGAGTGATGATGATATAGATAATAATCGTGTGATTGTAATGGGTCATTCACGTCTGGGAAAAGCCGCATTATGGGCTGGAGCAACAGATCAACGATTTAAGATTGTAATCTCTAATAATTCTGGATGTGGAGGAGCCGCATTATTTCGTCGAAAATTTGGTGAGACTATCTCACATATAAATTCTCAATTTCCCCATTGGTTTTGTGAGAATTTTAAGAAATATAACGAAGGAGAAGAAGAACTCCCTGTAGATCAGCATATGTTAATTTCTTTAATCGCTCCACGGCCAGTTTACATAGCGAGTGCTGACAAAGATCTTTGGTGTGATCCACGAGGTGAATTTCTTTCTGCCAAACACGCAGATCCAGTATATAAAATACTGGGAAAGGATGGTCTTAAATTGGATGAAATGCCAGAGATTCATCGACCAATATTATCCTCCACCATAGGATATCATATACGTGAGGGAAACCATGATGTTATTAAATATGATTGGGATAAATTTCTAGATTTTGCGGATTATCACTTTAAAAATAATTAACAATAGTCTTTTTTAAAATTTATATTATCCTTAAATCTTAGAAAGGATAGATTTAATAAATGAAATCAATTGACATTTGAAATTTCTAATTTTATAAGAAAGCCTATATTTTTATAAACTAAGAATTTGTTTAAAATTAATTTACTATAATGTAAACAAAAAGCCATTTTCTTTAGAGCATTATTATTCCTTAATAAAAGGATAAATACCTTTTAATTTCTATTTTTATTTATCTAATAATCCTTATATCTTTTTAATTTTTTTAAAAAATAACAAGAATAAACATTCTATTGATGATACATGATAGCTAGAGAAGAAAGTCCAAAATGGAAATTTTTTCTATTTGGTCTTCCGAAATTAGGAACAAACATAATTATAGGATTTGTTGATTTTTCCTTGGCAGCGCTTTACATTTTAGCGTATCATGTACCTATATTTCTTGTCGCTTTGGGTTTAAGTTTGGGAAAACTTACAATTGCTTTCTCTTTTTTCTTTTTTGGTTGGATTAGCGACACCAAATATACTCGATGGGGAAGAAGAAAACCATATTTGATTATCATGAGTCCTATATTAGGATTGTCTTTTATTTTTCTATTGATGCCAAATTTAATGATTAGCCTAAGTGATAAATTTGTTCTATTTATTTGGTTGATAATTTGGTATCAAATTTTTAACATAACTTTCGCTTTAACTGCTCCTTACGGAGCATGGTTGGCGGAACAATTCAGATTTTATGAGAGAGCGAAAGCTTCTCAATTCGAATTTACTTTTGCCTCCATTGGAACAGCAATAATGGCTATATTTTCATTAATAGTTCTACCAAGTTTTATTAATAAAGTTCAAAAATATCCCTCACTTATACCTCCAGAATTTTTATTTAGCGTACTCATATTTGGACTTCTGGTGGTGGTATTTTTTTATTTAGTGAGCTTTTTGATGCCCACAGAACCTCATTTCAAGATAGAATCCAATATTTTTCAAAATTTAAAGACAATTTTAAAGAATAAGAATTATATTTCAGTTAATTTAATGATTGGTATTGGTAGTTTAGCTTGGGTACAAATTTCTTCCTTTATTTTGATATTTTTAGTAGTAGTTTTGGTTTTTGAAGAGATATATTATATTGTAGGAGCCGCTTTATTTTTATTAGGAATTCTATTTTTTATCTATATTTGGAGAATGTTAATTTATAAACTTGGTAAAAAACGTTGTTTAATGTATATTTTTCTTTCTGCAATAATTTTCCTTCCATTTACTTTATTAGCATTAATACCCTTTACATCAACCTTTATATATGGATTACTTTTTATTATTGGAATTGCTGGATGTATTGCGGGCTGGTATTTACTTCAACCAGTTTATATCGCAGATATCGCAGAAGATGACGAAAAAACTACGGGTGAGTTGAAAGCTGGAATTTATAAGGGTTTTCCAAGCATTTTTCTAAATATTTTTCAAAGCTTAGGACTTCTCATGATGGGTTTAATATTGTCATTACCAAGTATAACAATAAGAAATTCAACCTTTTCTATAGGGTATATCTTATGGGGACCTATCTGTTCTGTAATTTTAATTATATCTTATTTATACTCTAAAAAATATGTAAAACTTGATTTTGAATGGGAAAAATTAAGTCAAGATAATATTAATACTGAATAATAATGGAAATTCTTTTTGAAAATATATTAATATGCTAAAGAAAAGTAATTTTGAGTGTTAAAAAGATAAATAATAGTGAATTAAAAAATCTCAATTTTTTTTCCATTGACACTCTTCTGTTTAATGTATTTAAGTCTAAATTTAATAATAGACACAAATGTATAAATGATTAACTTGATTACTTTTCTAAGAAATTCATCTATCTTAATTAAATAGTGAAAATAATATGTTATTAGAAAATAAAAATATTGTTATAACCGGCTCAGGTAGGGGAATCGGTAAACATATCGCATTAATATGTGCTAAAGAAGGGGCGAATATTGGATTAACTTCACGTACCTTAAGGGATCTAAATAAAGTAAGGAATGAAATTGAAGAAATAAATGATAGAGTTAAAGTATCTGTTCATGAAGGAGATATTACTGACCTTGAAAATGTTAAAACTATTTTTAAAAATTTTCATAAAGACCTCGGACCTTTAAATGGAGTTGTAGCAAACGCAGGATGGCATGATACCCAGCCCTCATTAACCTATGATCTTAATGTATTCCGAAAAATTTTAGAAGTCCATATTATGGGTGTCTATTATACTTTTAGAGCCTCCTATTCTTATTTAAAAATGGATGATAAAAAAAATAAAGCTAGGTTCGTCTTAACAGGGAGTATGTATTATTTATCCACCATGGCAATTACCAGACCTTTCCGCCTACCATACATTATAGCAGAGTATGGATTAGTTGGATTAATAAAATCACTCGCTAGGGAGTTTAAAAAAGAAAATATTACTTTCAATATGGTTGTCCCACAAACTACAGACACATTCTTAACTAGAGGGGAAAATGCAGAAGATGGTAACAAACCTTCTCTTTTTTTAAATCCTTGGGATGTTAGCGTTTACTATCTTTTTCTACTATCTGAACATGCTAATACCTATAATTTTAAATTATTAAATACATTCGATTTTGAGGAGGTAAAAAAAATCATTTCTGAAGCTCCAATCGATAGAAAAAAGAATATAGATGTTTTTTTAAAGTACCTTGAAATAAAAAATGAAAAAGTTTATCAAAATGTTAAAAATTTTTCAAAATTTATTGATTTTCTCTTGAGATATCCACATGCCCCTTCCTTATTGCTATCGATGTGATCTTGAATAGATAATCAAATAAATTCGAAAATTTAAATCTCTAAATTCTTTTTTTCTAAAATTTCCTATTTTCTTAAAAAATTGACATAAATGTTAGACTTAAATATTTAAAATTCATATTTTTATGTCACTACGAAATCCAATTGTAGTAAAATCAAAATTAAATAAGAGGTGAAAATAATGCCATATGTGTTTGTAACTTCATATCTTCCATATAATAAGGCGGCTGAAATTGCAAAAATCTGGATTAACACCGTTAAAGAATATAATTCTCAAGTTAGAGGATTAAGGAAAGAACTTATCCCAAATGCTGTAAAGGCAAGAAAAGACCATATTGAAGTTGTAAGTGTAGATGAAGTAGAAGAAAGTAATTTAGGTAAATTTCTTCAATTAGTTCAAAACTATATGACAAAATTCCACGATACAGGTGAAGGGTACGCTTATGATATAGAAGTTCGTTTTAAAGCAGTAGAAGCTTTAGAAATGATTGGACTGAAAATGCCCGAATAATTTTATAATAATAATTTACAAATCATAAATCTATTTTTTTTCTTAGGTTTATTTCTTGAGTATAGATTTTCAAAAGGAAATTTTTATTTTGCAGAATATTTTAAGTAATATTCATATTAAATAATTTAAAATTAAATCTTTTAAGATGTGAAATAATTTTGAAAAAACTTCTTGTTCTTTTTGGACCACCAGGAGCGGGAAAAGGGACTTTCTCATCGCAAATAAAAAAAGTCCTGCCAAATATTGCTCATATTAGCACGGGCGATATATTTAGAGAGAATTTAAAAAATGAAACACCCCTAGGTTTAAAAGCTAAAGGATATATGGATAAAGGTGAACTCGTTCCTGATGATGTAGTTATTGATATGGTACAGGATCGATTAAACCAAGATGATGTGAAGCAATATGGATTTTTATTAGACGGTTTCCCGAGAACCTTAGCACAAGCGGAGGCATTATCGAAAATTACTGAAGTTGATTTATTACTTTTATTAGAAGTAAGTAGAAATATAATAAAAAAAAGAATTCTCGGAAGATTTAGCTGCCCTGAGTGTGGTGAAATTTACAATAAATATACCCTACAACCCAAAGTCCAAAAAGGGGAAAATAAATGGGTTTGCGATAAATGTGGAGCGGAAATAGAGTTCACGCAAAGAAGCGACGACACTGAAGAGACGCTAAAAAATCGCTTAGATGCATACGAAAAGAACGCTAAACCTGTAATAAAATATTATAAAAAGAAAAAATTGCTCAAAAAAGTCGATGCGGAAAACACGCTGGACTTAACCAAAGACGACATCAAAAAAATAATCGGATTATAAACTCCTTTTTTATCTTTTTTTTTAGGTTTTCTTGCGTTTAACTCGTTTTCTAACCTATAATTTTAAAAATTTATAATTAGTAAATTTCCATAAATGTAAAATTTATATTTGAAATTAATCTACTTTTAATACAATATTTTATACAGATTTGTATAAAAATTAAATTTAATAATGAAAATTAAAATTAGAGGGTGATATAAATAATGAGTAATCTAGAACAATTAATAAGAAAAAAAAGAGGTAGAAAGTCAGTTCGTCTTTCTGAACCTCGAATCTCTCCCTTGGAAAAAAAAGAAGCTCGCAAAATAACTAACGAAATGCTTAAAAATTCAGAATGGGATAGATTGGTGAAATTATTAATAGAAGAACCCGTATACCGTGCTACACATGCTCTTAATATTTTTTCTACTATGATGAAAAATAAAGATTTAACCATGAGATTTTTAATGTTCAATAATCATATAATGCAGCATTCTTCGCTCCCCGAAAGAGAACGAGAACTTCTCATTCTTCGGAACGCTTGGTTAAGTAATTCTGAATACGAATGGGGACAACATATTTTAATTGGAGCAAAAGTGGGACTTTCAAATGACGAGATCAATCGAATTATAGAAGGACCAGATGCTGAAGAGTGGAATTCTTTTGATTCAACACTTCTTCAAGCTGTAGATGAGCTCCATAACGATTCGTTTATTTCCAACGCAACATGGAAAATTCTGGCTGAAAAGTACAACACTAATCAACTAATGGATTTGGTATTCACTGTTGGATGTTATCACACAATGGCTTTAGCCATGAATTCTTTTGGTGTCCAGCTAGAAAAAGGAAGAGAAAGTTTTCCAAAATGAAGAGGTACTAAAAATAATCAATAAATTAGTTAAAATACTTTTTTTTTAAATTAAATAATAACTAAATATGCACGTTTGCTTTTTGAGTATAGTAAATGTTTCGTAAAAAGTTTATAAATTATATGAACGAATTCTTTTTAATGAATTCCTTACATAATTCACTGTAAAATATAATTAAGATGTGCTTAATATGTCTGAATTAAAGGAAGTAAAGGATCTCAATCTTATTGATAAGAAAGAATTTAGAAAAAGAAGAAAAGCTCTATTTCAGAAACACGGACAACTTCTTCAAGATATTCTGAATTTAACCTTTGAAAACAAAATATCAATGGGTACAATTGTCGAAAGAAATGCCATAAAGTATGCAGATAAGATTGCCATAAAATTTGAAGACATATTGTTAACCTATAAAGAATTTAATGAATGGGTTAACCGTTATTCTAACTATTTTTTATCTGTAGGATTAAATAAGGGAGATATTGTTAACATTTTAATGACCAATAGACCAGAACTACTCATCATTTTTACAGCTGTTGGTAAAATTGGAGCAATAAGTTCAATGATTAATACTAATCTACGAGGAAATAGTTTAATACGAGCTTTAAAAAGGACTCCAGGAAAGATTGCGATTGTCGGTTCAGAATTAATCGATGCTTTTAATGAGATTAAATCTGATCTCAATTTAGCAGAAAATGAAATCCCCTTAATTGTACCTGATGGGAAATTGACTCAAGTTCCAGAAGGATTTATAGATCTTACTCTTTTAATCAATGATTTTTCTGTAGAGAATCCTCCAACTACTAAAAGTGTTAAGACAACTGATCCAATTGCGTATATTTTTACATCAGGTACAACTGGATTTCCAAAAGCAGCAGTCCTTATTCATTATCGGATAGTCGGTGGGGGATGTCTTTTTGGATTAGCAATATCAGAATTAACTCCAGAAGACACTATATATATAGCTCTTCCTTTTTTTCATGTTACTGCGCTATCAGTAGGATGGGCTGCAGCTTTAGCTAGTGGTGCTGCCGTGGCTATAAGCCGAAAATTCAGCGCTAGTAGGTTCTGGGACGAGATACGTAAATATAATGCTACTGCTTTTGCTTACGTTGGAGAAGTCTGTAGATATTTGTTAAATCAACCTCCATCACCCAATGACAAAAATAATGCAGTAAGAGCAATAATTGGGAACGGTCTTCGCCCTGAAATATGGAAGATGTTTAAAGAACGTTTCAACATAGATATTGTAGGTGAACTCTACGGAGGAAGTGATAATGCGGCTGTCTTCGCAAATTTATTGAATTTTGATTGTACTTTAGGGATGTGTTCGTCTCCCTACGCTATTGTTAAATACGATTCTGTAGAAGAAAAAGTAATTCGAAACGAGGAAGGATTTATGGAACGAGTTAATTTAGGTGAAGTGGGATTATTACTATTCGAGAGTAAAGGTGCCACAAAATTCCGTGGATATACAGATAAAAAAGCAACTGAAGCAAAAATGTTTCGTAATGTTTTCATTCAAAACGATGAATGGTTCAATACTGGGGATTTACTCCGAGATCAGGGTTGTAATCATGCCCAGTTCTTTGATCGTCTTGGAGATACTTTCAGATGGAAGGGTCATAATGTATCCACTACAGAGGTTGAAGAAGTACTTAATGTTTTTGAACAAGTTCTACTGTCAACTGTCTATGGTGTCAAAATTCCTCATACTGATGGTCGTGCTGGTATGGCAGCTATTATACCTAGTATTGAAGTAAAACAATTTGACCTAAAAGGTTTATTTGATATATTTAAAAAAAATCTTCCTCCTTATGCTATACCTATTTTTCTACGATTTAAAACTGATTTGTCAACCACAGCTACTTATAAACTAAAAAAGATAAAGCTAAAAGAAGAGGCTTTCAATATTGAACAGATTGAAGATCCTTTGTATATTATGTTGCCACATAAATCAGAATACATACCCTTGACAAGGGAAATCTCTGAAAATATTCAAAATAAACAATATAAGTTTTAAATTGATATAATATTATTATAAAAAGTTTGTATGAAAAGAACGCCAAGCCTGTAATTAAATACTACAAAAAGAAAAAATTACTCAAAAAAGGCGATGTTGAAAATACTATTGACTTAAACGAAGTAGATATTTAAGAAATAATCGGACTTTAAAATTCATTTTTATCCTTTTTTTAATTCTTATTCTTTTGCATAGTAAGTAATCAGTATATTCATTTTTAATACTAATTTTTCGAAGTCCAAAAATAATTTAATAATACACAGATGCTTTATAGATGTAAAGGTACTGTAATTTCCTTTACTACCTAATTTAAAAATATTATTTGATTTTACAATTATGCTAATTAAGATATGAATTAAAAATTAACATCAATAATGAGAGTTATGGAAAAAATAGTTATCGCAAACTCAAATAATATAAAGGAAAGCATAAAATATTGTTTGGAAACAGTAGAATTCAAACCAAATTCAAATAAATTTGTGTTAAAACCAAATATAGTCTTCGAACATAAATCAGGTTCAGGTCATATCACTGATATTCGGATTGTTGAATCTTTAATCGAACTATTGAATAACTATTATGATGCCGAGGAAATCATCATTGTTGAAGGTCCAACTTTATTTTTAGAGAATCCTATGAAGTTATTCGAATATGTGGGATACAAAAAATTGGTAGAGAAATTCACTAATGTGTCCTTAGTAGATATTTATCAGACTAACTACGAAAAAACAGGTGATAACTTTAAGATGCCTGAAATTTTAAAAAATCGTTGTCTGATAAATCTTCCCGTGTTAAAGGGTCATGCGCAAGCAGGGTTAACTTGTGCTATTAAAAACCTAAAAGGATTATTACAAAGAGCAGATAAGAAAAAATTTCATCAAAAAGGATTACATGAAAATTTATCTACTCTAGTGAAATTAAAACCAGATTTAAATTTGGTTGATGCCATCACATGCCAAGAATGTGAAGGAGATTTTATGTCTAAAAAATATAAGTTTAATTTATTAATATGTGCTAAGAATCCAATTATTGTTGATGAAGTCTGTGCTAAATTAGTAGGTTTAAATCCTAATGATATTCCTTATCTTAGATCGATATTAGAAAAAGAAAAATTAAATTATGAAATTATAGGAAAATTTCGGCAATTAGCAGAATGGAAACCTTTTAAAAATAAATTAACATTAGGGAAAATTGATGTTTATATAAACGATGCTTGTAGTGGTTGTGGTAAAGCTTTACTTCAATTCTTAACACCGAAAAATTTTAAAAAGCATGAAAAATTGGGAATTTTTTTGCGTGTAATTGCTTCTCTTTTTAAAAAGCAGAGAACTTCATATATTATGGGGAGAAATATGGAAAACACCCAACATATCAAAGGTAATGTCTTTTTATTTGGGAATTGCGCACGCGATATTTACTCTGGGATTCATATTAAAGGGTGTCCTCCTAAATTTGCTTTTAATCTTTGAAAAAATCAAAACTATTTTCATTTAATTTTTTTTTACTTAATTATATTAAGATTTTTAGGTTTTTTTCAAATTTTTCTATAAGTGATTTAAGATAAATTTTTTAAATAGCTAAAAATAGTAATTTTTAATTCTTATCTTAAAAACTTTATATTCTGAAAATTCATGAAATTTAACATCTGTGTCGCTATTCCGATTAAATCAAGTGATCTAAAGCAAAATGAGACCATAATTAAGAGGACTTTAAATGAAAATCCTGATTTAATCGAACTAAGATTTGATTATATAGATGATATTAAAAAATTAACCGCAGAATTTATAAATAAGTTAAAAAATCTAATCCATCCTAATATACCGATAATTTTTACCATGCGAGATATCTCTGAAGGGGGTCAGATTGAGATAAGTGAAAAGGAAAGGCTTGAAATCATAAAAAGACTAATTAAAACTCAACCAGAATACTTCGACATCGAAATGAGGTCAAATAGTTCTTTATTAAAGGAGATCATCAATTTAGCCCTAAATAATGATACAAATCTAATATTCTCTTCTCACGATTTTAAAAAAACCCAGACCTATGACGAAGCTTATGAGATAGTCAATTCCTTTCTAAACAGCTTATCAAATGAACTTAAGATTGACTCAAAATATCTTAATGAATTTATCTATAAGCTTATATTTACAGCTCAAAATTTGGAAGATAATTTAATACCTTTTAAATTATGTAAATCTTTCTCTAAACAGAACAAAAAAATAATCTGCTTTTGTATGGGAGAATTAGGTATCTATTCAAGAGTTATGTGTGTGAAATCGGGATCTTTCCTAACTTATGGATCTTTAGAAGATAAAACTGCTCCTGGACAGATTCACATTAAGAACATAAGAGAACTGCATAAACTACTTTTTAATTTATAAAAATTTATATAGGTTCTTAATCCCAAGATAATAAATAACAATTCTATGAGTCTTCTTTATAGAAATTAACTCCATGAGTCTCAACTAAACTTTTAAATTTATTTAATTCAGCTTCTGCCTGTTTAGTGATTTTTTTTTGCAATAATCTAAGGACAATTCTCATAATTACTGATTTACTTGTACCTTTCCAACTCATTAAGATATTTGTGCCGTTTGGAAGTGAATTGAATATTGTTTCGACTTCAATTATCATTCCTTGTCCCGTAACTTGTGATAAAATTCTCTTTCCATGTTCATAGGAAAGCAGTTTATCTTCCAAAACATAAGGACGCCCCTTCTCAAGATAATGTAAGTGTGCTATAGCACCTATTTCTCCAAATTGACCCTTTATTACTTCCACTTTTTCTAAATTGCGTGTCCACTTAATCATATTATGAGGATTTATGTATGCTTTCCACACAATTTCGGGATATTTGTTAATATTTATGCTTATCTTGAATTTTGTCATATTATCACT
>JBHLLE010000009.1:17064-17556 GCA_048885945.1 Candidatus Hermodarchaeota archaeon
CTCAAAAAGGATAAGTAGAATCATATTTCTGAAATCTCGTAAATAGTATTGCAATAAGAATCTCCGTCTGCAACGGTCTTGACTATTTTTAATTTAATTTTATCGTTTACTGCAGTTCGAAAATATTCGTGATCAATTTCCATAGCTGCTTCACACAATTCTCTTGAGGTATTTTCAAGACCAAAGGGACACCTTGTACCTTGAATCTGAAAATAATTATCTGATAAACTCACAACCTTCACGAATTTTGGATCGTAACTCTGAGAAAATGCTTTTGCTACTGTAGTTAACCTATTATCGGGTAGTTTATTTTTAATCTTAATTCCAAGCGATTTGCCTTGTTTTCCACAAATTTTCTTTATAATAGGTAAAGCTTCTTTTCCGAATTTTTTATAAAATTCTTTAATTAACATTCCTTGTGCTTCTATTGGATTACTTGGCAATTTTTTGAGGTTATTCTCTACCATAATATCCCCTTTAAAAAGACCTTAT
>JBHLLE010000010.1:0-14294 GCA_048885945.1 Candidatus Hermodarchaeota archaeon
AAACATTTGCTCAATTCTTATTTGAATATAATCCTTGGTACCCTCTGAAACATTATTTAAAACGGATAATACATCGAAAAAAAGTTGCTGAAAAATTCCAAGAATATCGTAAAACTCTGCTATGTTAGAAATACTCTCAGCGGCGATCCAATCTTTATAATATTGGTCTATTCTCTCTTTAAACGGTTCAAATCGTTCAACGTTTCCATCCCATTTTTCTCTCCATTTACCTTCTTCTCCCAAATACTCTTGAATAAACGATTGTTTTATTACATTTAGCCTTGCTCTCAGAATTTCTGCATTTACATCTTTTTCACCAGCTGCGATAAATAATAAGTTAGAGTCTTTATCTAATAAGTAAACCCATCTTAATCCCCCCATGTCAATACTTTCCATTCCTTGTTTAAATTCCATTATAGTAAATTGATTAAGAGCTGTCAGAAGCCCTGATACAAGGTCTTCATTGACGATGAGATCCATATATGGTTTATAAAGAAGCGTCACTCCACTGTCCGAATCTAAGATCCATATATTGATTTATATCACCCGCTTTAAATTATTCAGATTTAAGTTATCTCAAATAAAAAATAATAATAATTTGTTATAATTTTTTCCTTGTTGTGTAGTAATATGAAAAAGTTGAATTAAATACATAAATTTTTCTTTTTAGATAATTAGATAAATTACTAAATCAATAGTATCCTTTAATCTTAAATTATAATAATGATTTTTAAGAGAGGTTTGTAGATTAAAATCTTTTTTAATTGTTAATAAATCTATAGACTCCTTATTATTATTTTTTCTTTAAATTTATTGAAAATATAGATTATAAAAAAGTCATGAGATTAAATTTATGGGAATAAGTACAACTAAAAATAGTATTATACCTAGCATAAAAAGGGGTGTTCGGGGATTTGTCACATGTCCAATATGCAATCAAAAATTTAAAATTCAAATAGACGACGATAAACTAGATAATTTTCTTAATAAAAATGATGAATCAAATTTATCGCTATTTTCTCACATTCATCTACATGGAAACCCAATACACGCAATAATATGCTATATCGATAAAGATTTACGTGTAAGGAATGTATATTCGATCAAAAGTATAGAACTTCTTAGAAATGATTCCAATATTAAAGATTAAATTTCCTCCTCTTATTTTTTATATTTAACTTAAATTTAATTAACAAACAAAAGTCCTCTAGTTTTACTATAATAAATGCAATTAAAAGTTTTAAAAATTAAAAAAAGTTAAACTATTAAGTATATTTTTATCAGGAAACTAATTCTGCTATGTTATTATTATTACAGAATTTCTCTAAACCCCTCAACATCTCAGTTACTTTTGTTCTTAGCGTAAGTTCTGCGGCACTACCAAACAATTTTAGAAAATCACTACTTAAGACAAACTTATGAACAAAAACTCCAACCTTCGACTTCTTTTCAGAAAGACTTTTTATCCTTAAATTCCCCTCTAATTCTTTTACATCTTTATTGTTTCTAACGTTAAATTCTATTAATCGCCCCTTTCCTTCTTCTTCACCTTTATCGCTTAAGACTAGTTCACCTTCCATATTAACCGGAACATTAACAATTTTAATATTATCGGTAATTTTCGTAAAAAGAACGTTAGGTGCAGTGAAACTCGCTTCAATTTTAGAAACAGGGCTTATCTCTTCCCAAATTCTTGCATTATATAACGCTTTTATAAGATCCTCTTTAGGACAGTTATCAATTTCTAATACTTTAGATATTACTTTTGCAGACATCCTTTTTCACTCATATTCAGTTGATTTTATTGATATTATTTTAAAAATAATTAATACTTTAGATTAGAAAAATTTTTACTTATTTTGCTGTAATTATCGTTCTAATAATTTGATATTTATTAGGTCATGAAACTAAAAATCTTTATAAACTTAACTTGTTACTATTCATTCATAAATTAAAATTACTTCACATAATAAATAGATTTGAAGGGTTGGTAAATTGGGGATTGAACAATTAACAGAATTAGAAATAATAACTGGAATTTGTGAAACAATTTTTGTTAC
The DNA here is from genome assembly GCA_048885945.1 of Candidatus Hermodarchaeota archaeon. Taxonomy (GTDB): domain Archaea; phylum Asgardarchaeota; class Lokiarchaeia; order Sigyniarchaeales; family SOKP01; genus LW40-45. The sequence goes on from JBHLLE010000010.1 coordinate 2,061, forward strand.
TGTTTCATTGATAACAGGAATAAAAATGCTTCTTCAGTATTTTAAATACGAAGAAAAAACTCTTTTAACTATAGCTCTTGCTTGGATATTTCTTAGTGGTGCGTGGTGGCCTGGTATGTTATCATTTTGGCTCTTTATTTTTACTAACGAACCTCTCAATTTAGTTGTATATTTAATTTTTAATACAGGGTTTCCACCATTAGCAGTAATGTGCTGGATTTATACGCTTTCTAAACTTCTTTATAGAAAAAGAAGAAAGTTATTAATAGCGATTTTTTTCACAATATGTATTATTTATGAAGTTTTACTCATTATTTTCATATTTACGATGCCAGATATTGTAGGAAAATTTACAGAAACTTATATTTTAACAGCTCAGCCATATGCTTTAATTTTTCAGCTTTTCGCTATTGGTCTCACTTTAATAACGGGCATTCATTTTGCTATGCAATCTTTAAAATCAGATATGCCAACGATACGTCTTAAAGCCCGCTTCTTATTATTAGCTTTCATCTCTTTAGCTATTGGAATCTTAGAGAGTATCTATAGAAGTCTTTTTGTACAAGAGGTAACCCTCACAACACTAATAGTAGTTATTATATTTAGATTTTTTTTGATATCAAGTTGTATTGAATATTATTTCGGATTTTTCTTATCAGATAATCTTGCTAAAAAACTAATAAAAAAATAAAATTTTTCCTTTTTTTTTATTTACGCTATTTTCTAACCAGATTGAATTATTAGAACAATGTTGCCTCAGACTTCCTCTTGATTTTATCATATTTATCGACCAAAAATCATCTCATATATGTATCATCATCGGCATCTAATAAGATATAATGATTTTCTAATTATAAAATAAGATAGTGTGTGTTTTTTGAATCATTTAACCTTTCTAAACAATTGACTTGATTCAATATTGTTTTCATTTTTACATTTAGGACAAACCCACGAAGTTTCGTTTAGTTTTACGGAATTCAGACAATTAGGACACACTGCAATATCACAAATACAGTAATGTAATTGGTCAACAGAATCTTCATAATTTTTCTCGCAAATAAAACAAAAAGGGGGATTTTTTGACATATTATAATTTTTAAACTTTTTATTCTATATATTCTAATTATAGATTTAATTTTTAAAATATATTATCATTAACTAAAAACAATTAATTGATATTTTTATGAATAAATTACAGAACCGCTTTAGATTATTGTCGCTTATTAGTATTTATTTCATTTACAGAATCATTGTTGGCTACCTTGAAAACGATGAGATTTCAATGATGATATGGATTATGATTACTATCGTCTACATTATCTCGCTTATAATTTTATATTTTGTGGCACGGAGATGGCAAGAAGAACTTGATTCCCCCGTTTGAGTAGATATTTTAACTAAATAGTTCTAAAAATAAATCTCAAATAAAATTTCGAATTAATAATAGATATTATTAATATGATTTGGAGAAGAAATAAATAATAAATTTCCATGAAGAACCTTCTAACTATTAAAGATTTAAGTAAAAATGAGATAATATCTCTATTGGATTCAGCTGATGACATTAAAAAAAATCCTGAAAAATATTCTGAGAGTTTAAAAGGAAAGACAATTGTTTTGTTATTTCAAAAAACCTCAACACGCACAAGGATTTCTTTTGAAAATGGGATGTATCAATTAGGAGGAAACGTAATCTATGTTGATTGGATTACCACTAATCTACATCTAGGTTTGTTAAAAGACGAGATAAAATGTGTTGCAAGTTATGTTGATTTAATAATGGCGCGCGTATACGAACAAAAAACATTGATTGAAATGGAAAAAGCATCCAAAATTCCTATTATTAATGGATTATCCGAAATGTATCATCCATGCCAAATTTTATCAGATTTGATGACTATACGCGAAACATATGGTAATTTTGATGATATAACCGTTTCTTGGGTTGGAGATGGTAATAATGTATGCAATTCTCTTATTATTGGGTGTATTAAGCTGAATATACCAATTAAAGTAGCCGCTCCTGCGCTTTATAAACCACATAAAGAAGTAATAGAATGGGTAAAGAGAGAAAATAATTCTGATTTACTATCTTTAGTGGAAGATCCAAAAAAAGCGGTAAATGAAGCTAACATTATTTACACAGATACTTTTATTTCAATGGGGCAAGAATCAGAAACAGAAAAAAGATTGAAGGCTTTTAAAAATTATCAAGTTAATAAGGAGTTATTAGCTTATGCAAAAAAAAAGCCATACATAATGCATTGCTTACCTGCTCATCGTGGAATTGAAATAACCAACGAGGTGTTAGATTCCAAAGAGTCAATTGTTTTCCGTCAAGCAGAAAATAGAATATATCTTCAAAAAGCTCTAATGTTAGAATTATTAAAAAATTGAATTCTATTACTTTTTCTTTTTTAAAAAATCGGGAACGAAATCGTCAATTCCTAAACTTTTCAATATAGAATCTTTTACATTCATTTGAATTTTCATATCAGATACTTTTTCCATTGCATCTTTTAAGGCTTTAGTAAAACTAATGGTCATTTCATTTATCGTATCTGAGGTTAATTTAAGTGATTCTCTAATCGTTAATTTAGTTTCGTGTAATTCCTGAGTTAAATCTGAGAGCTTCGAATTCATTTCAGAAAGCTCGTCTTTTAATTCTTTTATACCTCCCATTATTAGCAACTCTTCATTTTTTACTATTAAACTTAGTCAATATGAGATAAAAATCAATTAAGTTTTTAAAAATAACTAAATCTATAGTTTAATTGGTATGTTATAATTATTTAACTCGTCAATTAATTGTTCCGTATAATAATATAATATACCGTTGATTCCTAACGATTCAGCTATTTTAATATTTTTTTTTTCGTCATCAATAAATATTGCTTCTGTAGGTTCACAATTAATTTTTTCTAGAAGTATTTTGTAAAATTCAATATCGTTCTTATTTTTTTGATAATCGTAACTAAATATGTAGTCGTCAAAAAACCTTAAGAATTGATATCTATTATCAAGAAAGTCAATCCTCTCTTTGATATTTCCACTGAAAATAACTAATCTTAAATTCATTTCTTTTAATCTCTTGATTACGAGATCCATTTTATAATGAGGTACATACGAACCAAACCAAAGATATTTTATGTGATGTACATTCCCTTCATGAATATTAAATTCTGAAATAAGCCTTCTTTCGAATTCTTCCATGGTAATTAATCCAAGTCTAAGGAGATAACCTTCTTTTTTATAGCTATCTCTGAAAAACTCTCTTAAATGAAGTTGGTCTTTAATATCGTAGATGTCTATTATGCGTTCCACTGCGATGTGAGAACCTCGTGTAAAATAGACGCCCCCTAAGTCAAAAATTAATGTTTTAATCATTGCCATGATCATTCATTATTATTTTAGATATATACTCATGATTACTAAAAAAAATATACTTCAAATTAATCCTAATGTATCTTGTATCTACTTTTATTTTTATTTTTAATTATTATAAATCAATGAATTTTTAATTTTATAATAAATCGTGAAATCAAATTCTTTATTTAATTTATTTTACATAACAAGAATCTATTTATTTCTCAATTTATACAAATATTATAATAAAAATGCAAAGATATGAAATGTCAGAGTGGAAAACTAAATTACCAATCAACGAAAATAAAGAATATGAACAAAAAGAACCATTTTGTACGGGTTGAGGTCTTGTAGACGGAGTAATTTACTGTATAAGAAAAGTAAAACAATATTTCAATAATAAAAAGGAATTAAAAAAGTTGAAATAAAATAGAGAGGAACTATATATGAACGAAAAAGACGATTATTTTGACTTCGATTACGATAATAACTGCTATTATTCTAGTTGAGCTCTAATTAAAATATGGTATCAGAGAGCTTTAAAAGAAAAAATAAATAAAAAACAACAACAAAAAGTTCAATAAATTATCAAAAAATTAAATCAAAAATGTTAGGATTTAATTTTAAGGTTCCGCAAGAACCTGAGATAATAATTAACATTAATTTTTTTAAAATTTTATTTACATTTTAAAAGGGATTATTTGCCCCTTCTCCGACTTTGCGATAAATATAACCCTTTTCTTTTAATTTTTTACCATCGAAAATATTGCGTCCATCAATTATGATTGGATTTTCTTTCATTTTAACTTTTAAATCATCGAAATTAATTTTATAATATTGTTTATGATTAGTAGCAAACAATAAAACATCAGCATCCTTGACAGCTTTATCAATATCTTCGGTTAATTCGGTTAAATTATAGTCTTTTTCTTTAACATAAGGATCGTGAGCAATATAAATTATATTGTGCGAATGATATCTATTAGTGAGTATTTGGACAATAGCTTCGCTTGGTGTATTCCGTGTATCATCACAGTCTGCTTTATAAGCAACACCCATGAGTGCAATTTTGATGTTATCATGTTTATTTGCTTCAATTAAAGCATCTTCCATCAATCCAACCATATGCTCAGGCATCCAATCATTAAGATTTCGTCCATAAGGTAGAATCTTAATTCTTTCAATATTTTTTTTAGAAGTATAAGTTTTAAATCCATACATTAATAACCAAGGATCTTTAGTAAGGCAATGTCCTCCAACTCCCGAACCCGGATAATGCATCATTCTATCGTGTCTATAATTTATCAAATTAATAATCTCGAAAATATTTCTATCAAAATCCTCTGCTACTAAGGCCATTTCGTTCGAAAATGCAATATTTACATCTCTATACGTATTTTCAATGCATTTTGTTAGTTCAGCAGTAAGAGTATCAGTTACCTGTAGTTCTTCTTTAACCACCTTTCCGTAAAGATATTTTGCTTTTTCATTTGCTTCCTTACAACCCCCTCCAATAACTCTTGGAAAGTCAGTAATATATTCAAGAAGTTTTCCGGGCATAACTCTTTCAAAAGAAAAAACTAGAAAGAAATCTACACCTCGTTTCATTCCACTACCACTTTCTAAAATTGGTTGTACTATATTATCTGTTGTACCTGGTGCGACGGTTGATTCAATTATTACTGTTGCCCCTTTTTTAATTTTTGGAGCAATTAATTTCGAGACATCTTTTAGAGATTCATATCTTGGAATTTTATGATCATCCACAGGAGTTTGTACGTCAATTAGAATATAATCTGCTTCTGGAATAAGATCGTAGCTGTCAGTCACCTTAAATTTACCATTTTTTACGATACGTTCTATAAGTTCGTCTAATCCGGGTTCATCCCCCTCAAATGGATTTTTACCATCGTTTAACCAATCGATTTTCCATCCGGATCTTTTAGATCTTCTTTGAATTCCCGTCACGTAAAAATTTGGAACATCAGCTAAGAGTGAAGCCATTGGAATTCCTACATATCCCATCCCTATAACTGTGATATTAACTTTCTCTTTCTCAGACATCTAAACACAGAGTTCTTTATTATATTGAGTTTTGAAATTATTCATCCTTCAAAAAATTTTAGAAAATAATAATAAAAGAAGAAATCAATAAAATAAAGAATAAAAAAAGAAATATTTTTGAATTTTTTAATAAATCTTTTCTAAGTTCTCAATATTCCTTGCTAAATAATTTGAAGAGGTAAGCAAAAAAAGCACCAGCAATAAATCCCCCTACATGAGCCATATGCGCGGTACCTGAAGCTCCTAAAGATACTAAAGCGTAAATTAATTCAGTTACAAAATACAAAAGAATAAATTGCTGCGCTGATATTTTCCTCACTCTTGTACTCCCTAACAAACCTAATTTGTTTTTAGGAAATAGAATTCCATAGACAGCAATTATTCCAAAGATTGCGCCCGATGCCCCTAATGTTGGGATATCCAACATAAAAGGCACAAGTAACGTGAATAATGCGTGTAATAACGCAGCAGCAATGCCAGATACGATGTAAGTGACTAGGAAATATAAATGCCCCATCGCTTTCTCACAATTATCAGCGACGACGAAGAAGAACCACATATTAAAAAGAATGTGAAGAAAATCCCCGTGCATAAACATCGAAGTAATTATTGTCCAATATCTCCTTCCTTCAAAAAAATCGCGTGGAATAAACGCTGCTTCGTAAACGAACATATTACCAGTAGGATCAAATAATTGAACTATAAAGACTATTATGTTAATTAAAATTATAGCAACAGATACATACTGCGTATAAAAAGGAACTTTATCATCTTCTAATTCGAGAACCATTTCATTCTCCCTATTTATTATTTAATTTTAAATTTGTTTTTGAAGAAATATGATACTAAAATTAATAATTATTTTGCTTTTAGTTTTAATAACAAATGGATTTGACTAAGACTAAATTGAGTTTTAAGCTTTCTTAAATCTTAAAAATTATACTCTAATTCAATAATTTTAAAATTGAAATTTTTAAAGTAAAAATCCTAATTATACTTATGAAACTTGCGAATTATAGTTTAAACAATATTGCTAAGCTTAGACCTGATTCAGTAAAAAGAAGGAGATTTTCTAGTTACGATAAATCAGGGGGGAATAGGGATTGGTTTGATATTAAATACGGAGAGAAAGTAATATTAGGGGAAATAACAGGTAAAGGCTGTATAACGCATATATGGTGTACGTGTGCTTGTGCGTCGAAACATTCTCTGAGAAACGCGATACTAAGAATGTATTGGGATGGAGAAAAAGAGGAGATTCCAAGCGTAGAAGTTCCGCTTGGTGATTTCTTTGGAATGGGACATGCAAAAAGAAAAAATTTCGTCTCGCTCCCTCTTCAGATGAGTCCACGCTGGGGAAAAGGATTTAATTGTTGGTGGCCTATGCCTTTTTCAAAATCATTTAAAATTACTCTCGAGAATGATAATCCTAAAAAATTTAGACTATATTACTACATTGATTACGAGTTGTATGAAGAAGAAATTCAAGATGAAAACAAATTTGGTAGATTTCACGCTATTTGGAAGCGAGAAAATCCTCCTAAAGTTAAAAAAAGAAGTAATAAGAGTGGTAGAAGGTATACAAAATTTAGACCCATCGAATTTATGTTTTCAGGAGAAAACACAGAACCGTTAAAATACAATTATAAAATTTTAGAAGCAAAGGGGAAAGGACACTTTGTAGGATGTCATTTAAATATTGATAATATTACTTTTATGCCGTGGTTTCTTAATTGGCCTGGTGAGGGAGATGATATGATTTTCATTGACGATGATGTTGATAATGGTCTCCCTACATTGTGTGGTACTGGTACTGAAGACTACGTGAATCAAGCTTATGGGCAGAGGGAAAAATATTCCGCTCCATATCATGGAACGATAAAGACAGGTGGTCTGAATTGGTTTGGTAAAATTACATATTATAGATATCATATTGAAGATCCAGTATATTTCAATAAAAAAATTATCGTTTCAATTGAACACGGACACGACAATCATCGTAAAGACGATTGGTCGTCTACAGCTTACTGGTATCAAAAAGAGCCCCACGATCATACTTTATACCCAAAATTATTAGATCGAAACGGTAGAAAACCCCGTTCCCATACCTTGCATAAAATAAGAAGGTTAAGTTGTATTATGATCCTAATAGTATTGATATATTATCTAATAAGAGTAGTTTTTTAAAATTAAACGCTTAATTTCTGTTTAACAAATTTTATTAATTGCTTACCAGGAAAAGGTTTCTTTAAATACCCATCTGCACCATACTCGCGAGCTTTCTCAATTTGGTCGTCTAATACAGTAAACATTACAATTATAATATCTTTATAATTATTATTTGATTTAATTTCCTTTAAAACGCTAAATCCACTTATTTCTGGCATCAAAATATCTAAGAGAATAAGGTTTATTTCTTGATATTTTTCCTTTACAATTTCTATAGCCTCTTTACCACTATGGCAAGTTATTGTTTTAAAACCTTCAAGTTTTAGAAACTTTTCAGCTAAACCTGTAACATCTGATTCGTCGTCCACAATTAATATTTTTTTTTCAAAATTCATTTTCTCTCTTAATCTTTTGGTTTTAGACCTTAGATTAAACAAATGAAAGGAAGCTTATTTATTACGAAATATGCTTATTAAATCTAATTATATCCCCCGATAGATACATAAATTGGTTATGCGTTCAACATTTCTTTAATGTATTTTAGTAGTTCTTTTCCAGAAAATGGTTTAGTCAAGTAACCGTCAGCGCCTAATTGCTTACCTTTTTGTATGTCTTCATTAAAGCTTTTTACAGTAAAGAGTACAACGATGATATTTTTATATTTGTCATTAGTTTTAATTTCTTTTAATACAGAATATCCAGAAGTACCCGGCATCATAATATCGAGTAAAATCAAGGCTATATCGGAATGTTTTTCCTTAACTATTTCCATCGCATCTCTACCGTTATTACACGTAATAGTGTTAAAATCTCCTAATTTCAAGAACTTTTCAGTGAGATTGACAATATCTGGTTCGTCATCAACTATTAGGATGGTTTTTTTATCAGTCACATACATTACCAGCCTTACAAATTTCAGAGTATTTGCTTACTTTTAATATATAAATATTCGTTTATAACTATTATATATTGATTTTTTGTATTTAAGAGTTTTTTTTAAATTCATATGTGATCCTATTGGGTTCAAAAAACCTTCCAATTTTTCCCGATGCTTATATAGGTGATAAGGCGTCAGAATACGATAGTTCCAAATGGATGGAACGAAATCAAAAAAAAACAACAATAAGAACAATTGAATATCTATTTGATAAAAAATTAGGTAATATTAAGTTTAATCCCGATGACGATTTGCCTTTTTTAATATTAGATCTAGGATGTGGTTCGGGTTTCTCTTCAGAGATTTTAGATGAATATGGTTTCAGAGTAATTGGTATCGATATTCTTGATGACATGTTGTCTAAAGCAGCAGAAAAGAAAAGCATTTTAAAAAATAAGAACATCAATTTTATTTTAGCTGATATTAATAATTTACCAATTAAAGCTAATTCTATACATCATATAATTTCAATCTCTGCTTATAATTTTATCACGCATGGAAAATCAAGCTTTAACGAAAAAAAAAAAGTAGTTAATAATACTGCAAAGTATCTAAATAAGATTTTAAAAAAACAGGGTCGAATAATAATAGAATTTTATCCTGATAGTGAAAAGGAGTTGGATTTATTTAGCAAATCCTTTATTTTAAATGGATTTAATGGATATATGATAAAAAATAATCCTAAACAAAAATCTGGTCAAACTTTCTTATTGATGAAAAAAGATGGGAACATGTAAATATTGTGGAAAGAAAAGCAAATTGATATCTCAAGTGCTTGAGATATGTAGAGACTGTATTTTAAATAAAAACTGGAAAACCGTTGAATCCCATATTTATTCCGTTCATAATAGAGTTAGAGCACTTGCTGATTTGCCTAGCTTACCACCTAAAGCGAATACTAACGTAAAACTTAATTGTAATTATTGTATAAACGAATGTATTTTATCTGAAGAAGATGTTAGTTATTGTGGGTTAAGGAACTTTAAAAAAAAAAAAAATAATGAATTACCTTTCCCATCAAGATCAAAAGGATATATTCATGGATACCTTGATAATAATCCAACAAATTGTTGTAACGCATGGTTTTGTCCGGCTGGTACTTCGAAGGGATATCCAAAGTATTCTGATTACGAAGGTCCTGAATTTGGTACTTATAGTTATGCGGCATTTCTATATGGCTGTACTTTTAATTGTCTTTTCTGTCAGAATTATTCGCATAAATTCTTTTCAAAGATTAATCTTAAAACCGCAGAAAATATTGCGAATAAGATCGTGGAAAATGAGAAAATCACTTGTATATGTTATTTTGGGGGCACTCCTGAATCACAATTACCATTTTCAATCCATCTTTCAGAATTAATTTTGGAAAAAATTAAGGAACAAAATAAAAATAGAATTTTTAGAGTGTGTTGGGAATGGAACGGATCAGGAAATCAATCGCTTGTAGAAAAATGCATGAAAATTGCTGTTAAAACTGGTGGTAATATAAAGTTTGATTTAAAAAGTTTTAATGAGAAATTAAATCTGGCTATATGTGGAGTTAGTAATAAAAGAACATTAGAAAATTTTAAATTTCTAGCTGAAAATTATTTTGGTAAAAGAAAAGACCTACCAGAAATTAGCGGTTGTACATTAATGGTTCCGGGTTATGTCAACCACGATGAGGTTGAATTGATAGCAAAATTCATTAGTGATATTAATCCGGAAATTCCTTATAGTTTATTAGTCTTTCATGGTGATTATCAAATGAAAGATTTGCCTATTACTCCAAGGAAACAAGCTGAAAAATGTCTTGAAGTTGCTAAAAAATATTTAAAAAATGTACATATGGGGAACAAGTTCTTATTAGGATTTTCTTGATTTAAAAAAAAGTAAATAAAAAAAAATAGAATAATTTAACTTATTAATATACAAAAAGGATAGATTTTATGCTGCTTCTATTTGTTGTTCTTCTTCCTTTTTCTCAAATTTTTCTTTGATTTTATCCCAAGATTTATCAACTGCTTTTTCTACTGCTTTTTCTGCTAGTTTCTTAGAGATATCGTCTTTTAATTGATGTTCGATTTTTTTCATAATCTCTTCAACGATCGTTGATTTAATTTGATCCTCAATGATTTCTCCTGCAGATTCTCCCTCAATCAAACCGTCAACAACAGCCCATAAAGTCTCTTCAATTTTTGACTTAATTTCTGGATCTAAACCTTTAACTTTTGGTACTCCTGGTTTAGGAACTTTGTCTAAAAATCCCATTAGTTTTCACCTTTGTTTATATTGGTACAATTTATAATCTCTCAGAATATAAAAATCTTTTATATATATCTGACGACCAAGAATTATTTTATAATAGTAGATTTAATTTAAAAATATTTTAAATGGAATTAGAATTTGGAAAAAAACTCTTAAAAGGATTTTCTTAATATCGTTCAAATAATAGTTATATGAATATTTAAAAAAATTTATTTAATATCAATTCTTTTGGATATTACAATTATTATTTAAAATACGTAAAGTAAAACTTAGTTTTTAAAAATGCAGAAAGCACGTATTAGATTAAGCTCCACGCAATTGAATTCACTGAAGTCCGTATGCGAACAACTTGAAAGTGTTTGTGAAAAAACGGGTATTCGCAAAATGGGCCCTATTCCCTTGCCTACAAAAAGATTAAAAGTTCCTGTGTTAAAAGCTCCTTCTGGTCAAGGAACCGCAACATGGGCTAAATTTGAGATGCGTATCCATAAACGACTTTTTGAAATAATCACCGATGAAAAAAGTATGCATCTCATCATGAAGATAAGCATACCTGAATCTGTTTTAGTAGAAATTGAATTAATGTAAGAAATACTAATTATCAACTACTAAATACTTTCTTAACTTTAATAGATAACGTCTCTTCGTATGCTTCCCCCTCAACTTTACAAGTAAATGAAAATGAATCTGATTGAAGCAAATCCCTAGTATAACTTAACCAATAGTCGCTATATTTTTTATTTTGATAATGATTTAAGGTAATATAATATTCTTCCTCGCTTTCTTTCTTAATATCTATTAAAGAAAAGTAATTAAAGACAGTCCAGATTCTTTTTATCGCGTTTAATAATTGGTTTAAGGTGAGTTCTTTTAAAGGTTTTCCAACATACCACAAAATAATATCTAACGCTAAATTTTTGTCAGATAACCTATTGATGTTATTTTCAGCAGCACTTATGAGTTCTAAAAAAGATTTCTTTTTTAATAGCATCATATTCATTTCGTTCTTTGCTCTATACCATAAATCTAAATCGTCTGCCTTTTCTCTATTCTTGCGTGATTCAAGTACTTTTACTGCTTCCTTAATCACGTTTCTTCGACCGCCATATTCAAATCTCGCTTCTTCAACAAAATCTTTTAGTTCTTGAGGCATCGAGTTATAGATATCGTAAATATCAACGGCCGATCCAATTATATATGATATTGTTTTACCCTGATCTTTGATCCTATCGATGATTTCTCTAGTATCGTCAGAAACTTTAGCGTAAATATAATGTTCCTTATCCTTTTTGTCTGATTTCTCCAGTCTATTTTCTTTTTCTGAAGCTTTTTGCTTCTTTTTAGGCATTTAAATCAAGTAAATTCGTTAATTTTCTTTTAATTAAAAATTGAAGAGTTTTTTAAAATATTAATATATTAAAAAATCAATTTGTTTTAATTCTATTTCCAAT
>JBHLLE010000010.1:14304-16694 GCA_048885945.1 Candidatus Hermodarchaeota archaeon
CCAATATTATTTAAAATCTATACGTTTAAAAAAATGATGTTTAGAATAATGAAAAATTTTTTTTTTAAATTATAGAAATTTATAATATTAAATAGAAGTCCAATTTGAAAATACAATTTCTATGTTTTTCATATGAATTTATATCTTTACACAAATAAATACTAATTAAATGAACTATTTTATAATTTCAAAAAATAAGAGTGATTATAGTGGCTGATTTTCATTCAAAAAGTTTTTTTGGTCAAAATAGCGGTATTATAATAAATAGTCCGGCAAAACTAGTGCCATATATATTTCTTCAATCAATTAAAAGAAAGAGCGATGGAAATTGGGAAAAACCATCTAAAGGCGAAGGAAAAACAGTTAAAATTTCAATAGAAGAGATTATTTGTATTTTAGAAGTACTTAAAAGGAAAAGCGCTAATTGGAGAGGATATCATGTATTCAAAGACTATAATACTGAAATCTATGTTGGATGGGAAAGTGAAGCAAGAGAAGTTTTAAGAATTAAAATTGGTGATTATAAAAAAAAACTAAAATTTCCCAATACTACGTTTTTAAGTCTACTTCTGGAACATATTTTAAAAGAAAAAATTGAGTTTGCTACTTCTGGAACCTTTGAAACTAAAGCTGAGAAAATTAAAGAAGGAGATTACGGTGTTTTTGCAGAGCATATAACTGCTCGGGATGGTCTTCAAGTAATTGAGACTACTGAATATGATGTAAGTAAAGATCCTATGGAAATTTTTGCTAAAATTAAAGTTGAAAGTCCTAAAGCTCTCTTAATAGTTCTTGACACTGGGAATGAATTTTGGATACCAAAAAGTACCTTACATAATAAATATAATGTGAATATTAAAGATACATTTCAAAAATTGATCGTTGATAAATGGATTATTGAGAAAAATATCATAGGGATATTCGATAGTTATGAATGAAATCATCAATGAAAATAGGAGTTTAGAATTATCAAATTTATTTTTATATTCTTCTAATTATTAATTTTAGACATTTTGACTTTAAAAATCATCATCTAAAGTAAAAATAATATTAAAAAGGCATTCATAACCTAAGAATTGTAGGAAAATCTCTATCTATATGGATAAAATGATAAATTTGGTATTATAAATCTACTTTTTTTGATCAATATATTATTTTTTTGATATTAGAAATGTTCGTTCTTTTACATCAAAGTCATTTGTTTTAAAATAATATTAAAAATAATAAGTCTATGAAATTCTTATAACTAATTTTTCAACCTTGATTATTTGATGGGATATTATTAAATAACTAATTATATAGGAGTAAAAAAAGAAAATGATGAAACTTAAATTAATAATAATTAATATAATCATTACTTTTTTATATTGGATTTTAGAATCGTTAATTCATATTTTTATTTTTAATTCTAATAATGATTATAGCCAATATATCTTTATTATAAGTCCGTATGAATTATGGATGCGAATATGTGTTATTTCTTTTTTAACTTTTTTTACGCTATATTTTTATAGTATACATAGTAAAACAAAAAAAAAAAGGTCAATCATCAAATGAAATTAGTAGATAAAGAGTTAATGGAAGTTAATTTAAAGAAATCTGAGGAAAAATACAGGGAACTTGTTGAGAATGCAAATAGTATAATTCTAAAGATGGATAAAAAAGGACGAATTTTATTCATAAATGAGTTTGGTGAATCATTCTTTGGTTTTTCTAATGAAGAATTATTCGGAAAACATGTTGTGGGTACAATTGTACCAAAAACAGAAACCTCTGGTCGTGATTTAGAAAAAATGGTAAATGATGTTTTCCAACACCCCGAAAAATATGAAAGAAATGAAAATGAAAATATAACAAAAACAGGAGAAAAAGTTTGGGTCTCATGGACAAATAAAGCAATAAAAGATAATAATGGTACTTTTATTGGAATTTTATCAGTTGGAAATGATATTACTGATTATAAACTAGCGGAACAAAAATTAAAAGAAAAAGAAGTAGAACTTAAAAATTTAAAACATATTATCAATCATAGTCCTGCGGTTGTGTTCCTTTGGCGTAATGCTGAGGGTTGGCCTGTAGACTTTGTAAGTGATAATGTTAGACAATTTGGATTTGAACCAGAGGATTTTTATTCTGGAAAAGTGGCTTATGCGGATATTATTCATTCTGACGATTTAAAACGTGTTGCCGATGAAGTTGCTCAATATAGTGAAGAAGGAAGAAAAGAATTTGTTCAAGAATATCGAATATTAACAAAATCAGGTAAAACATGTTGGTTAGATGACCGTACTTGGATAAGAAGGGATTCTGAAGGTGTGATAACCCATTACCAAGGGATTATTATAGATGTTACTGAACAAAAGAAGATGGCGGAAAAAATTCGAGAAAAC
>JBHLLE010000011.1:0-16022 GCA_048885945.1 Candidatus Hermodarchaeota archaeon
GTGAACAATGGCACCTTTTCGAAACATACTATCTAAGTGTTTTTCAAGTTCTTCCAAAGAAATTCCTGTTTTTTTTACCCGTCGATATATTTTTCTTAAAGGCTCGGGAATTAATCTCAAATTTACTGCGATTTTTGCCTCTTCAGGTGTGAATAGATGCTTCAATATGCGAATTTCTACTCCTGATTCTGTAGAGGGATATCCAATCGGTAATTTATCCAGATGTTGCTGTAACTTACGATAAACATCAATATTTTCATCGCTCATACATTTATCCCCTAATTCAATATTATTATAGTTAATTTAATACCTAAAATCATAAATAAAATATATTAAATTAGGGTATTTTTTAAATTTATTAAAACTAAAGGATTTATTTTATAATTATCTGAAGAAATTTCAAATTCTCCTTATTCTTCAGATATGTCTAGCAACCTATAAATTAATTGGATTAAAAGTGGTAAGATAAAAATAAATCCTAAAATATTTCCGATTAAATGTATTATAGTAAAAGGTAAACCAATTAAATAAGTTGCCCAAAAAGTTTCTATCGTTCCAAATATACTTAAAGCTCCAATTAAAGTAGAAAGGATATCAAAAGTAAATGTTATAACTGCTCCTAAAATAGCAAATAACAATATAATTGGATATACATATAAGTCTTCTTCAGGTTTGAAATATTCCTTTTTACTTAAAAAATCATGTGACCAACCACCCAATAACCCAACTAAAGCATAATGTGCTAATTGATATGCAAATAAAGGTAAAGGAGAAATACCATAAGGATTAAAAAATACAAAAATAAACGAACTCATTAAACCTACAACAGCACCATCTCTTTTACCTAAAATAAATCCAGAAAGAAAAATCATTAAAGTAAATATTTCAATATTGGGGATAAAAACAAGCATAAAACCTAATACAACTGATAATGCTGTAAAAGTACTTAATAATGCGACTCTAAAAGAGGGTCTTTCAAGCCAATTTATACCATTTGATTTTTCTGGCTCAATTCCTTCAACTTTTAATCCTTTTTCATTTTCTTCTATTGCCATATAATAGATCACATCTCATTTTTCTAATTTATTGATTTTATTTATTTTGATAAAAAAATATATTTTTATTTCTTTTTTATAAAGGAAAATCTGTATTATTAGGATAAGTTTCCAAATAATTTTTATATTAAAAAATATTAATGCAACATAATTTAAAAAATATAGTATAACTTATACTATATTTCAAAAAAATTTGAATGAAAATGGAAAAAAAAAAGATTTTCTTCTATTTTATAATTATTATAGTGATAATTAGTGGGATTTTTATCTTCTCCCTAAGAAACACTACTGATAACAATAATAATAAAAGTCTAAATGAAAGATCTAATGTTAAAAGCAATTCAGAGATCGTCATTCCAGAAGGTTATTCTCAAAATTTTGATGTTAATGGCACTTATGTTTATAATGTTTCTAAATTTGAGGGCCCTTTATCGTGGTGGTCATTTGCTGGGAATAGAGGATTTTTGAATTCAAGTCAGGGGTATCAAATTCTTGTAAATTTCACTGATTTTGACGATAAACATCCTGCAGATAGCTCAAGTTTTTCATCACCTATTCCTTATTTAAACATTACTTTCGTAAATAATAGAACTCTTTATAGTATCTCCAACACAGAAGCAGCTGATGCGATGGGCATTGGTTTTAATTCATTTGACTCAGGTTTTCTCATTCCCATAAATGATTTAACAACAATAAAAGAAATGGCAAGTGCAGCAAGTTTTGGATTAATTTCAAATGGACAAGTCTCAATAGAAGAGACCTACAATTTCATCTATTTTAGCTATGAACAAGACGATGGAAATCAAAAAACTTATACCATATATGATAAAAGCAGCGGATTATTAGTTTGGGCAAATACAACTGTATTTGGATTCGAAATGGAGATCCAGTCGCTAAATTTTACCTTTAACTATGATCTAACATATAACTATACAGTCAACGAATTTGCTGGGCCATTATGGTGGTGGTCATTTGCTGGAAACAGAGGATTTGTGAATTCTAGCAAAGGTTATGATGTTCTAGTAAATTTTACAGGTTATTACGATAAACATCCATTTGATGGATCTTGTTTTCCATCCCCTATTCCTTATATCAATATCACATTTGTAAATAATAGAACTCTATATAATATATCCAATACAGAAGCTGCAGATGCTTTAATTCTAGGTTTTAATGGTTTTGATGCCGGATTTTTACTTGCTATGGAGAATTTAACAGAAATTAAGCTGAAAGCGCAGTCGGAAACCAGTAGTGCTTGGAATAATGGTTATGTAGAATTCAATGAATCTGCTTTAACACTTAAAATAACATATATCCAAACTGACGGTGATCAAAACACATTTCTAATATACGATAAAATAACTGGTCTTTTATTATGGGGGCATACTGAAGCATTTGGTTATGTGTTTGAATTAACGATAAAAGGTTATATTCAAGGTACATTTACCATACACCTATACAAACCCCCCATTGATAGTGATGATGATGAAGATAAGAAAAGAATTGTAAAAAATGAGATATCACCTGATTCAATCCAACTTTTCGCTAGTATATTAGCCATAATTGTTGGAATCACTACTGCACTATCTATCTATTCTTATAAAGTACAAAATGTAAAACCAAAATTCATTCTAATTGGTATAATAGGTGTTTTTAGCTTTACAGGGCTTATTACATATAGCTATGGTTTAATACCTCTACCAGAAAAAATAATTACTGAAGAAAATGTGGAAGTAGAAGATATTACCTTAATTATTGACTATGGAGACGGTACCATAACAAAGTGGGAAGATATTACCGTTGATAAGGGTGATACCGTATTTGATCTATTACAAGAATATTGTGATGTAGAATATGAGGATTACGGAGATCAAGGGGTTTTGGTAACTTCTATTGATGGTTATGAAAATGGAGATGAAAGCTGGTACTATGGTGTTAATGGTGAAAAAATTGGATATAGTTGTTCAAAATATGAAGTTGAAGAAGGGGATATTATTAACTGGATTTATGGAGACGATTATTCTCCTCAATAAATTTTTTCTTTTTTATTCTGTAGGGATTTGTTTTAAAAGAGGTTCCATTATTCTAAATGCTTTTCTAATTTTATGCGTATAGTATCCTAGCTTATACCCTTTTTTACAGCTTGTAAAAAGCATGTAATTATTATCTGTTCCCCCAACCATAATAATCGTATAACCTTTTGTACCTCTAATTACAATCTCTTTCAGCTCACCTTGTTTTAACCCTTCGCTTATTTTTTGACCTAAAGAGATCAATGTTGCAGGGCTTGCGCTATAAATATCAGCTATAACATTTGCTGTTTCAGAGCTAGCAATTCTTAAACCAGTTTTAGACACAACTGCTGTTCCTTCTAAATCAGTACTACTCTCCAAAGTTTCAAGAGCGCGCATTAAATCGTCAAGAATTTCTTGGTTTATATCGATAGTCATAACCCTTCAACTAAACATATCTGTTTTTTAGAGAATACTTATTATTATTATAAGCGTTTTAGAATTTAAATCTTTTTTAGATTAAAACTCCTTAACTCCTTTAAGATAACAGAGTCGCCTTTTTTAATTTTTACGTCTTTACTTTCAACTCCAACAATAACAGCTCCCTTAGTTCCAAAAGTACTTAAAATTTTAGTAAAAGGTGGTTCTAAGGTTCTGCCTACAATTTTTTTTGCTCCTATAGCAGTTTGAGCAAGACCAGCGCAGATTAAGTCTTTTTGTATATAACCTCTTTTTATTTTGTATTTGTAAATTGTAGGCGGTTTCTCGTGAATTTTTAAAAGTTCTGCGGATCCTAATATTCTAAGAGTAGTTGGAGGTAAATCTAATCTACTTAAAAGCATAATGGTTTTTTGTTTATGGATCAATACCTTCTCGTTCAACCATAAAAAAGCATTAAACTTTTCGTCTTCTTTAGTTACATCTATTTGCAGCTTTTTTCCATTCAATTCTTTATATGGATACACACTTCCTGAGGTCGTAAACATCCCAATAGTTACGTGTATTTGAGATCCAAAATGAGTTTCTGGTTTAAACAACCTATTTCTGATTACATTAATCTCGAGAATATCCTTATATTCAAAAGCAGAGGGTATATTGGTGGCAATGCAACCTCGATAAATCTTTTTTACATCTAAGTTTTTTACGTTAATTCCAACGCGATCCCCTGCCTTTGCGGTCTCAACATTTTGACGAAATATTTGAATATTTTTGACTCTTCCAGAAGTCATAACAGGCAACACCTCTAACTGTTGATTAATGTTTAGCTTTCCACTTAAAATGGTACCTGTAATGATTGGTCCCATACCTTTAATTGTAAAATGATGATCAATTGGAATAATTATTTCATCTTTTGCAGACCTTTTAATGTCTAAATTTTTAATTGTCGTTAAAATAGCATTTCGTAACTCTTTAAAACCTATTTTATTTTTTGCTGATACAGCTAATATTGGAATATCTGAACCAAAACTCGTAGATTTAAAAAAATCTCTCGTTTTTTCTATTTCTCTTTGAATGTCACCTTTAAAAAGATCGATCTTATTAAGCACTACTATGACCTTTTTAATATTTAACGATTCAATCATAATGAGATGTTCGCCAGTTTGGACTTGCGGACCCTTGTTAATATCGATTACGACAATAGCACAATCAATTATCTCTACCGAGGAGGCACTAATTTTTATCAAATCAGCATGTCCAGGACCATCAACTAGAGTTATTAAAAACTCGTCAAGAATAAAACTAGTAAATCCTAAGTCTATAGTTATTCCTCTTTCTTTACTCTGTGGATGAGCGTCAATTCCAGCAGTAGATATAATTTCAGAGAGAACTGCGGCAATGGCAGTTTTCCCTGAATCTATGTGTCCAAAAAGTCCAATGTGAACGGGAATTTTTTCTTTAATGTTCATAATCTTAATGTTAAAATGGTTATAACTATATCATTTGTTTTAAAATATGACGTAATAATTATAAATTTTCACTGATTAAATCTTATCAAAAATCGTACTCCAATACATTTATTTAAGTTTATTAAAATTTTAATTATAACATAACTTACTAAGTAAAAATATAGAATGTGAAAATTAATGGCAAAATTTTGCGTATATTGTGGGAAACCCGTAAAATCCTCAGATAAATTTTGTATAAATTGTGGCAAACCATTGCTTTCGTCGCTTCCAAAAACTGAAAAGAAACCAATTGATAAAATTATAGAGGAACCAGTAAAGGAAGATAATATTCAAGAGACTTCGGTAAAAGAAAAGAAAATAGAAGAAAAAGAAGAAGAGGTCGAAGAAGAGGAAGAAGAAAAAATCGCAGAAGATAAAGAAGAAAAGAAAAAAGAAATTCAACCTCTTCCTGACGAGGTAAAACAACAAATAGACTATTATCTTGAACTAAACGATATTCGTATGAAAAAATCATCCTTGGATGATAAATTAAAGGATCTCCAAAAGGAATTAAAATCTGATAAGTATGAAACCGATTTCGGATATGGGGAAAAAATTAACGTACAATTGAAAGCTGTAAAAACAGTTATGGAAGAGTTAAAGCAACAAGAAAATGAAGTCAAAGAGAAAATTACAGACAAATTTATTGTGGAAAAATTAGACTTTAATATCGAAACTAAAAAAGCCCAACTTAAAAATTTAGTAAGAGAACATAAATTAAAAAAAATAAAAAATAAGGAAGTAGTTAAAAAGTTAAAAGACAAATATAAAGACCAACTTGAAACTTTTATTGACGAACAAGCAGAATTAATAGCTGGAATCCAATTATGGATTGATGAACTTATCGAAGAGAAAGAAGAACTCAAAACAGAAAGAACTTTTAATAAAGCGCGGTTTTCTTCAAAAGAAATCTCAGAAAATGAGTATAAAGAAAACGACTTAGAATTTGAAAATAAAATTAAGAAAATTGAAAGTAAAATTAAAACTCTAAGCGATTTAACAAAAAAGAAAAAATAAAAGTTAATTTTATTTGTTTTCTTTTATTTTAAAGGGTGATAATATTGAGAAAAACGATAATTGCTATAATAATACTTCTCATCGCTCTATCCTTTTTAACTATAGGGATAATGACAGGTCAATTATTTCTGTTAGAACCTTTCTACGAAGAAATGGCAGAAATAGAATAGTTATAAAATGAAGTACCCTATAATTAAATTTTAATGTCTTTAATTAGTAGTCCCAATTTCCTTTTTTTGAACCGTAGGAATCGTCTAAAAATCCTTTTTTCTGGTATAGTTTTTCTTCTGATTTTCTTATTTTATTAACTTCTTTATAATGAGCTTTACATAGATAGATTTTACGATTTCGACTTTCATCTGTTTTAAGTTTAGCCTTTTCGACGAATTTTGTCCATTTATTTTCGCTAAGCGACCTTATAGCGAGCTCATTACAGTCTTTCACGGAACACTTTTTTCCCTTGCTCATAGTTCCGCTGAGCTCTCCTTTCTCTCTAAGTTCTTTAGGTAATTTCATGATTACTAACTAACTAAAAATTTTATTACAAATAGAATATTTATGATTTTTAAATAGTCTATCTCTTAAAATTTTTGCTATATCAAATGGACAGTTCAAACTTTATTTTTAACGAGAACATAATTAAAGAGAAAATTTTTTCTTTTGAATCCCCAAAAAGAATTGCTTTAAAAGACGATTTTTTTACCCCTTCAGCTGTACTGTTTTCAATAATACCATATAAAGACTGCCCTTACGATTTAGTCATTATTCATAGATCTGATAGGGGAATTAAGCATAGAGGGGAAATGAGCTTTCCAGGGGGTAAATACGATCCCGAAGATAATACTTTATGTAATACCGCTTTAAGGGAAGCAGAGGAAGAAATCGGAGTTCCTAAAGAAAAAGTTAAAATCTTAGGGTGTTTAAACGATTTTCCTACGATGACAAAATTTATCATTACTCCATTTATCGCTACTATTGATAAAAATCAAAAGTTAGTTAAAGACGATAGAGAAGTTCAAGAAATTTTAAAGATACCAATAAGCTTTTTTGTAGATAACAAGAATTTCAGAGAACAGGCGTTTACCATTGAAGGTGAAAAATTTCCAATATTTTATTTTAATTACCTAAATAAACAAAATCGTAAGAGATACACGGTCTGGGGTGCAACAGCATACATGATTGTGACTTTTATAGAACAAGTTTACAATTTTAAATTGTCTAAAATAGGATTAAGACGTTTTAAGCTAGAGAAAATTAAATATTTAAAAGACTATATTAAGTTTAAAAATCAAGTAACCAGTAAATTTAAATGATTTAAACAAGGTTAAAATGTTTTGGAGGCTCCAAATTTTATTTTTAATGAAATTAATATAAAATCAAATTTAAAGGACTTAGATTCTCCTTCTAGATTATCTATGCATGAAAATGGTTTTATAAATTCTGCGGTAGCGTTTTTAATAATTCCTTATCAAAATAAACCTTATGATTTAGTTTTAATACGAAGAACTAAACAAGATAAAGATAAGCATGCTGGCGAAATGTCTTTTCCTGGAGGAAAATTCGATTCAAATCTAGATAAAACCTATATTGATACCGCCTTTAGAGAAACTGAAGAAGAAATTGGTATTCCAAGGGATTCAATCAAATTATTGGGATGCCTTGATGACCATTTAACTCCAAAAGGATTTATTATAACACCTGTCGTAAGTTATGTCAAAAATGACCAAAAAATGATAAGGCAGGAAGAAGAAGTTAAGGAGATTGTGAAAATACCCGTAAGTTTTTTTGCAAATAGAAAAAATTATCGCGAGCGAACCTATTATATTAAAAACCAGTTAATTGGAGTAGGAAAATTCAATTATAAAGCACCAACCAATAAAAAATACGTAATATTTGGAGCAACATCGCATATTATTGTTAATTACCTTGACAATATCTATAATACGGGATTAACGACACCAGGATGTAGAAGAATTAGATGTGAAGACATTAGAGATAAAATTATTAAATAATTTTTAGAAGTATATTAATATCATTAAGTAATAACCGAAAAGTTCATTTTATTCTATAAATTTTAACCTTCAACGAATGTTTATTATTGGCCCTTGACGGTCGGAATTAAAAATCTCATAGGTTTTTAACGATAAGTGGTCTCTGACGCTGGGCTTCAAACCCAGTTATCCTGCGGAGGGATAGGAGTTCGATTTTAACCGGGAATTACCCAGGTTTTTGAAAATCTCCTCGAGGGCCGCCATTAAAAAAAATAATAGTGGATTCTATGGTCGATTTTAATAAAATAATCGAATTTTTTAAAAATACTTATATACCCGAAAATATGCTCAATAGAGGGCAACTCGTGTTAAATTCTTATCTAAAACCAATTAAGATTCTTTTTGAACAAAAATGTGTACCTAATGAACCATGGAGTGATGATCAAATAGAGTTCTTATTAGAAACTCTTTCAAATATGGATACCGATAAAGATCATAATGCTGCTAGAGTTGGCGAAAGAGAAGCTCGAATCGCTTCAAAAATCCATCTTAAAACTTCTGGAGGATTTTGCCACGGTGTTGGAAGAAGTGGTTTCCTTACTGCGCCTCAACCTAAAGCACCCGGAGGGTCCATTATGTACGAGCTTTCAAACTATTTAGCAACGAATATGTTAAAGAATTTTGGCCTTCCTAATGTTAAAAAAGCTATAGTAGTTCCAATCTGTACCGGCATGTCTTTAGCTTTATGTTTAGGTGCTCTTAGACAAAAAATTAATTCTAATAAGAGAACAGTTCTCGTTCCCCAAATCGATCATAAGTCAATTTTAAAAGCTTTTGATTTAATGGGTTTTAATCCTAAAATTATCAGCGGAGAAGTATTTGGAGATGCCGTTAGAATTTCCATGGATAACATAAAAGAAAATTTAGATGATAGTTGCTTTGCTATAGTTTCTGTTTCTAGTTTTTTTCCCCCAAGAGAACACGACGATCTTAAAGAAATTAGCAAATTTGCTCGAGAAAACAATCTTATTCATATTATAATTAATGCTTATGGCGTCCAAAGTCCTGAATGGATGAAGTTAATTCGGAGTGCGATTGATGCGGGAAGAGTAGATGCCATTATTCAATCTACAGATAAAAATTTTCTTACTCCGATTGGAGGTGCTGTAATTGCTTCACCAAATAAAGAAACAATTATAAAAATTAGCCAAGGTTACGCTGGTCGTGCGTCTGCTACTCCTATTGTTAACTTTCTCGTATCAATGCTTTCTTTAGGTATTAGCGGTTATCAAAACTTAATTAATAAACAACAAAAAAGCAGAATATTACTTGAAGAAAAGTTAAAAATAACTGCAGAAAGAATCGGAGAAAGAATCCTTACAGTATTTAATCCCGTAGCTGTAGCAGTCTCTCTTAGTAATCTTAAAAAGGATCAACTATATCAACTAGGAGGAGCTTTGTATAATCTTCGAGTTACAGGACCTAGGGTATACGATCCAAACCAAAATAAGTTTGGAACGTGTTGTAATAACTATACAACCCCCTATATTGTAATGAACGCAGCTATTGGGGTAGATACTAAAGATATCTTGTCTGCTGTTGAAAGATTTGAGAAAGCGTATACTCAAGTTGTTCAATAATTATAAAAAGGAAAGAATATAAATCCATAGATTTGCGAAATAATTATAAATCATAAATTTTATTTTAGAAATAATCATTATTAGATTCTTATAATTAAATTTAGTAAGAATTTTTACAAATCAATTAAAAAAAGAGTATTTTGGTCATGGAAAATAGATTATTAAACCAGTTTAACCAATCAATTTCTACACAGTGGCCATCTCAAGAAATTGTAACCTCTTATGATACCTTAAATCATAAGGAACTATTTGAACTGGCTTATCACACGTGTAATTCTGTAAACATGAGAAATATTTTTATTAAATTATCCCAAGATGAAAACAAAGGAGGTTCAAAAGCAATATTGTATTCAAATACTAAAAAGTTTGTAAATATTGAAAGTTTTGACGATAATTTAAAAATAATCAAATATTTCCCAGAAGACAACAAGGACGATAAATTAGTTAATGAAATCAAAGCAAGTCTCGAAACGAGAAAATTAATTTACTCTGCTAAAGAAAAAGATCAAAAAACACAAATTCTAAAAACAATTTTAGTTGAAAGGAAATTAGATGAATGCGCTAATCTTGTCATGTTAAAAGAAATTAATAGAAAAATCTATTTTGCCATTGGTGATGCCAGAGAATCTGCTGCTGTTGTACCTATTTTCATGGATGCTGAAGGAGCAAGTTTAGTTCAATTGGCGTTAAACAAGTGGATGACCATGACCCAGAATCTTGAGCAGGAGAATACTTTTCCAGATAGTCATGTAGCAGGTTTGCTTAAAAATTTAATGCAAATAAAAAAATGGTTATTAAATTTAATTTCAGTACATTTGGAAAAATAAATACTTCTCGATTATCCTATTCTAAAGTTTTAATTTTCGTCCAATTACGAAATGAAAACTTACTAATTTCACAGTATTTTATTTAATTTATGAATCAAGATTCTAATCTTAATGATATTACCATTCGTAATGGAAATCCATTGGATTTTGAAAAAATAATTAAAGTACAACCATTATGGTGGAATGGTCGTGATTTAACTAGCTTAATTCTAAAATTATTTTTCATTCATTTTAGAGATACCATTTTTATCGCAGAGAAGGGTGGAGAAACTGTTGGATTTTTAATTGGTTTTTTTTCACAATCTTTTTCAAATGAAGCGTATATTCATTTTATAGGAGTTCATCCACATTTCAGAAAAATAGGCCTTGGCCTCTCTCTTTATAAGAAGTTTTTTAATCTATGTAATCTCTACAATCGTACAATAATTCATGCAGTAACCTCTCCTATAAATAAAGATTCAATTAAATTTCATATTAGGTTAGGATTCACAATTGAACCAGGGGACGGAGAAATTGATGGGATTCCAGTAACCCTCAATTATCATGAAATAAATAACCCCAAAGTCATTTTTAAGAAAAATCTTAAGAAACAGAATCACTAAAGTTAATAAAAATTGCTCCCGGGGGGAATCTCGAGGTTTTTTTAAATCAAAAAACCCATTCGAACCCCCGGTCTCGGGCGTTTATGCATTATAGACACGTAATTCTTCTTTTATTTCTGTGTATGTCTATAGGGCCTTATAAGACCCGCGCTTTAACCAAGCTGAGCTACGGGAGCTAATCCATTGTATAATTTAATTTTATCCAATAATTGATAAAATAAATTATATCAATAAAAATCTAAAGGATAAGAAAAATAAAAATTTTTTCTCTTTCGTACAGTTTTAAAGGAAATAAAAAATAAAAGTTAAAAATAAGAAATTTTGTTATTATAATAATTCAAAAAACAATAAGAAATTTAATTATCTATAAAAGGAATAGAAAAAGGTGATAAATTATCGCAGAAATGCTTCAGGACCTTCTTCAATCAATTTATCAGCGCATTGCTCAGTTGGGACAAGCGATTCAGACCTTAAAAACGTCCCTAGATGGATTGAATGAAAATATTGAAATAAAAATCGCAAATTTAAATCAAAAAATATCAGAATTCTCAGGTGAAATAAACAATACACAGACATTACATATAGCTACTATCAAAGAAATAGGCGAAGGAGTAACTCACGAATTGAACAAGGTTAAACAAGGTTTAGCAATTGATTCGTTTGAAAATATGTTAAATAATCTGCAAAATTTTGAAAAACTAGCAGAAGAAGTACTAAATCAAGATACCGTTAATTTACTTCTTTCTGAGGCGATTGATTCTGTTAAAAAAATGAAAGAATCTCTTATTCCAGTAAAACCTGAAGAGGAGGCGAGTGGCTAAGAATGTCTGGCGGAGCTGAAAAATTATTAGAAGACATGATTCAAAAAATCAACGCTATCACTCAATCCTTAGATGGTACCATAGCTCAATTACAAACTATGAATAATTCTATTAATGGATTAAATCAAAGATTTAGCGAAGAAATAGTAAGCTTGTCCGAAAATATACGATTAATAGTTGAGATATTGAAACAATTTAGAGTACAATCCTCAAAATCTATTAGTGAATTATCAACAGAGCTGAATGAAAATATACAAGAATTATGGAATAATAAAGCTATTGAAGGTATCTTAAAAGACGAGAAAAAAGCAATCGATATAATAAGAAAAGCTGAAAGTACGGTAGGAAATAATCTTTATTACGCTCAACTACTTTCTATAATTAGATCTATTCGCGAAGAGACCTATCGTATCACAGGTAGTAAAAAGTAGCTTTATGATAGGTAAATAACCATAAACTATTTTATTTTGAAACCTTAAATTATTTTTATAGACTTTAAAAATTTTCGTGATTTTTTTGCCCAAAGGTTGTTTTGTAATATTATTAATTAACGAATCTGATTATAGAGTATTAGGTTATTATATTAAGGATCAAAAAGATATTTTTGAAATATCTAGCGATTTATTTCTAAGGTTAAACTTAGACCATTCTAAAAATGAATATAGCCTTTTAAAATTAAAAAACTTCCAATTAGAATCGTATCTACATAAATTTAAAGGAAAACTAAGTCGAAACGCATTAGGTCTTATAATTGGTGTATTATTAAAAGAAAGCGACGACCCAGAAAAGTTAAGAACTTCGTTAAAAAACGCAGCAATTAAAATAGAGCAAAGCGAACTTATAGAATTATCAAAAGAAGATTTTGAAATCCAATTAAAAAAGATTTTTAGAGAATTTTTAGAAACCTTAACTGATGTATTAGATACTGAAGCTCTTAAAGAAAGTATTATTAATAGAACTAAAGAAATGTTGAGCGGCGGTAAAAAACAACGACAAATTGCCCAAGAATTATTACAAAAAATTGAAGATAATGCTCATGCTAAGATCTCTGAATTCTATAAATCCGCGGAGGATGCTTTAAGCAACCAAGAGTACGAAAAAGCTTCAAAGTTGTTTAAGAAGGCTGCGGAGGCCGCAGAAGAACTATACGAAATTGATTTGGCTGAGTCATTGGAAGAAAGAGCAAAATTATCTAATAATATTCCCGATCTCTCAAAGAAAAGGGATACTATTGTTAAAGAAGCTAGAGCTGCCTTAAGAAATGAGAACTTTCATTCAGCCTATCTATTTTACCTTAGAGCTGCTGAATTATCAAAACATTTGATGCAATCAGAAAAAGAAGAAGAATATATGTTAAAATCAAAAGCTCTTCAAGACATTTATTTGTTTGAAGAGAACTTACGAAAGAAAAAAAAATAGTTTTTTTTTATTTTAGATTTTTTAAGAAATCCAAAGAAAATGACAGAATTATATCAAGATGTTATTGCTCTTTTAACGGATTTTGGTCCTATGGGACAACATTATATAGCAAGCATGAAAGCTGTTATATTAAAAATTAATCCTAATGTTAAAATTATTGATATATCTCATACTGTCTCGTCGTATTCAATTTTAGAGGCCTCGTATCTTATAAAATCCACGTATATACATTTCCCTGAATACACTGTATTTGTAATAGTTATTGATCCAGGAGTTGGAAGTTCGAGAGAAATAGTAGCTTTCAGAACAAAAGGAAATTATTTTTTTGTTGGTCCTAATAATGGGATTTTCTCTAATGTTTTCTCTGAACATGATATTGAAGAATGCGTTTTAGTTAAAAATGAAAACTATTTCAATAAACCAGTTTCAAATACTTTTCATGGAAGAGACATAATGGCTCCTATAGGAGCAAATATATCAAATGGAATTCCTCTAAGTAATTTCGGCCCTTTTTTTGATCCTGAAAAATTTAAAAAATTTCCCCTAGTATATGAAATATTGCCTGAAAAAGGTATCATTAATTGTATTGTTCAATATATTGATTCTTTTGGAAACGCAACCACAAATATTGCTTTAAACGATGACTTGATCGTAAATAGTTCGTTTAAAATTAAAGACGGTGAACGATATGATGTAAAATACAAAAATAAATTATTTGAGGGGATTTTTACCTCACATTTTGCTAATGTACCGTTAAATTCTTTGCTATTTCTAAAAGGATCAAGTGGATTTCTTGAGATTTCAATTAACCAAGGAAATGCAGCTGAACATATAGGTTTTAAGGTAGGGGATATTATTTCATTTGTTTCAAAATAGTAAAGGATTGGATGAAATGGATAAAGAACTCTTAGCTTGCATTGATGATAATGATATAAAATTTTTACAATCAGGACAAATCTCTAAATACATTTTTCCACTGGAAAGAAACCAAGCTCATAAGAATAAAGTTAGTCATATAATAGTACGGTTATTCATTTTAGCAATCACACCCGATAATAAAATATTATATCTGGTTCAAAAAAGAGGAAAAAATAAGGATGGTTATCCAAATCATTACACAGATTCTGCCTCAGGACATGTATTATATCATAAAAATTTAAACTTGACTCTTATTAAAAAAAACGCAATTAGAGAATTAGAAGAAGAATTTGGAATAAGTTCTAAAGCTGTAAAAAAACTAATTTTTTACGATTTAAATGTAGAAGAAGACAATTTTACTACTGAAATTGCTTACATTTTTTTCGGACTCGTAGAATATAATGTGAAATTGGAACCTGATCCTGAAGAACTTGAAATAGAAGGGAGTAGGTTTTATACTAGAAAAGAACTAATAAATTTGTTAAAAAATGAAAAATCTGTTGATTATTCAAAAAAAGTCTGGGAATATCTCTTAAAAACTAACATTAAATCTCTTTTTACTAACGAGAAAACTACAACGGAATCAAAAGATATACCATTATATATTGGAAGATTTCAACCGCTCCATCATGGACATATTTATGTTATTTATAGAATTCTTGAAAAACATAATAAAATTAAAATCGGAATTGGTAGTTCCCAGTTTTCTAATATCCAAAATAATCCTTTCTCAGCTGATGAAAGAAAGAAATTTATTATTGCTGCTTTAAAAAAAAGAAACATTACTAATTACGAAATCTTTGAAATTCCTGATATTTTTAACGCAAAAAAATGGGTGGAACATGTTGAGTCTATCGTTGGACATTTTGATGTTGTATATTCAAATAGTGAATGGGTGCGCCAATTATTTCAAAATAAAAACTATTCGCTGGGCAAAAAATTAACAATCTTTAAAAACAAATATAATGCAAGTCATATCAGAGATTTGATAATGAGAAAGAATAAAATTTGGAGAAATTTAGTGCCAAATGAAGTAATAAGCTGTATAACTGAATTTAATGGAATTAATAGAATAATATCTTTACAGGAGAATAGTGATCGTTAATGTCAAAAAAAGACTTTTTAGAAATCGATGGTTCTTTTGGCGAAGGGGGGGGTTCAATCTTACGATTAAGTGCTGGATTTTCTATCTTATTCAATAAACCAATTAAAATTTATAATATACGAGCAAATAGACCTAAACCTGGTCTTAGATTACAACATTTATTGGGATTAAAAACTTTAGCAGAATTAACAAATAGTACGTTAAGTAAGACGGAGATAGGAAGCACTGAATTATCCTTTATACCTAATAGTGAAATTAAACGAAATATTAAAGTTAATATAAGTACTGCTGCAAGTATTGGTCTCTTACTCCAACCAATTCAAATTGCTTGTTTGTGTCTCACCTCTATAGATAAAATAGAAATTATTTTAGAAGGAGGAGGCACGTTTGGAAAATGGGCTCCTAGCCTTAACTATCTTAAAGAAGTGACCTATCAACTACTAAAAGATTCTGGATTTATTATCGATATTGAAATTCAAAAGCAGGGATTTTATCCAAAAGGAGGAGCGAATGTGAAATGTACAATATATCCTCCTAAAAGCAAATTAAATCCAATTAATTTAACTAAATTAGGAAATCTAGGCGTAATTAATGGAGAAATCATAATAACTAACCATTTAAGGGAAAATATTGGAGATAGAATTCAAAAATCAATTACTAAATATATAT
>JBHLLE010000012.1:0-15656 GCA_048885945.1 Candidatus Hermodarchaeota archaeon
ATTATGGAATTTATTTCCTTAACACGAATAATTCTGATATTATAGATTGTAAAGCTAATTATAATGTAGATGGTATCAGATTATATAATAGTCATAATATTACGATTACTAATAGTTCAACTAATACCAATGCAATTTATGGCATTGCTTTAATAAAGAGTAATTTTAATGTTATTGAAAATAATACAGGTACAGATACTATTGGCACAAATGGTGTTTCTGGTATTTACTTAGAACAAAGCCATAACAATACCATAACTGGAAATAGTATTAATAATAATTATATTGGAATTCAGCTCATAAATTCATATAATAACACAATATCTCCTAACTCTTTCTATGGAAACGACTATAATGTAGTATATGGTACTATAATAATTAATGGGGGAACACCAAGCAGTGGTGGTGGAGGGGGAGGTGGAAGTGGAAGTATTAGCGATGAAAATCCAATCGTAATTATTATTATTTTTATTGTAATTGGGAGTATAGTGTCTGTGTCGTCCTTAGCAGTAAGATCGTCAGTAAAGAAAAATAAAATAAGTTCTACAGGAAAAATTAACGGATATTCAAAAGAACAAAGCGCTAAAGCTAAAAAGGAAAGGATGTTAAAACACGAAGCTGAAGCAAGCGAATTGGAAACTGCAAGGGCAGCTAAGGGACTACAAAAGAAAACCAAAGCTTTTAAAGACGAATATCAAAAGAAAAAGGAATTTTTGGAACCCGCTTCAATACCTCAAGAATTAATAGAGGCAGAACAAGCCGAGTTAGCAAAAACTGAAGCGGAAATGGAAATTGATAAGCAGAAATTTATATGTGTGGTGCACAGAGGCACGCTTTATGGGTCTAACATTTATCTTTGCAAGCATTGCGAGACTTTTTATTGCGAACGATGTGCTAAAGTCTTAAAATTAAAAGGAGAGAAATGCTGGAATTGTGATAATGAAATTGAAATTGAAATTACAGAAAAGGATCAAATGACTCTTTTAGAAAAAAAAGCTGTTGATCTAATTGAGGAGATAATTAATGAAAGAAAATTTATAAGAGAATTCGTCAATTCTAATAAAAATATTGGAGATTTTCCCCAAATTAAAGACCAACTTTTCTCATTAATTACTCCAGAAGAATTAGATAAAATTGATTTAATAGAACTATCACCCGAGGATAAAAAGCGTTTTATAAAAGAATTAATCCTTTTGGATCTTGAAGAACGAGAAGAACATTTAGATGAAATGCTCAAAAAATGAATTTTTTCGTTGGCTAATTTTTTTATTTCTATTACGTTTTAGTCATCCTCGATATTGAACCCTAATTCTCTAAGCTTTTTCCTTATTTCATCGCTTATATCATAAATTTTTTTTGCTCTTAATTTGTTTCTAGTATCTTTGATAATTTCCAAAAGTGAATTTATGATTTTATCTTTCTCGTCAACTGAACCTTCAAATTTACCTTCTAATTGGCGCTTTAGGTCTGGAAATAATCCAAAAATTTCGTCTATTTTTTTCACCAAATTAAAAAATTTATCCTTGAAATTACTAGTAATGTTTACCTTTTGTTCGAATACTATACGATTAACTTCTCTAATTAGCGTCATAATTTCTGCAATGGCTACAGGGGTATTAAAATCGTCGTCCATAGCATTAATTAAGTTTTGCTCTGTATTGTCTATTAAAGAAATTAACTTATTTATCTCATCAGGTTCCTTTTCAACGGTGTTTAATTCGTTAATTTTTCTAATTGTATTTACTAATCTGTCGTAATTCTTTTTAGCTTGATCCATATTGTCTAACGAATAATTTACCGATTTTCTATAATGACCAGAAATCAAAAATAGACGAATAACCATCGGTTCGTATTCTTTAGCTACATCTGACACAAGAAAAAAATTTCCTAGGCTTTTAGACATCTTCTCATTGTCGATATTAACAAATCCATTATGCAGGAAATAATTGGCAAATGATTTCCCAGTATACGCTTCAGATTGGCTAATTTCGTTTCTATGATGCGGGAATTTTAAATCTTGACCACCCCCGTGTATATCAATAGTCTCGCCTAAATATTTAATTGCCATTGCCGTACATTCTATATGCCAACCAGGTCTCCCTTTACCCCATGGACTCTCCCAAAATGGCTCGTTTTCTTTAGATTTTTTCCAAAGGGCAAAATCCTTCGGATTCTTTTTCTCTTCAATAAAAGTTTCATCTATAACTTCTTCTTCTTCAGATTCTAGATCTGCTTCGGATATGTTTTGCAGTATTGTTTTATATTTTGGGAACGAATTTACATCGAAATATACCGAACCATTACTTTCGTACGCATGATTATTTTTAACTAAACCTTGGATAATCTTTATCATAAAGTCTATAACTTCAGTGGCACGGGGATTTTTAAAATCTTTCTGAATATTAAGAAGCTTCATTATTTCTTCGTATTCTTTAATGTATTGTTCGCTTAAGGTGGCAATATCTATATTTCGTTCGTTTGCTCTTTTAATTATTTTATCGTCTATGTCAGTATAATTTTTAACTAATTTTACATCGTAACCTTTAAATCTTAAATAGCGATGTACCAAGTCAAAAGCCACTGCGGATTTAGCGTGACCTAAATGAGGACTATCGTACACGGTTGGACCACATACATACATTAAGACCTTTTTCGGACTGATCGTCTTAAATTCTTCTTTTTCAAATGTTAGACTATTATATACTTTCAAATTTTTAAAAATCACCAGGATAAATCAATAAAATTATTAGCTGAAGTGAGTAAAAAAAAGCCAGCGGAGGGAATTGCATTTTATCGGTAGGTCCTATAAAAATTTGCACCCTCGAATAACCGCTAACTGTCGTTTATACGACTGCAGGCGGTCTCCTTAACTACTCGGTTGCGTAAACTTATCTTGAACGATAAATTTTATACGCTGGCGCTGGCTAAATTTTTAATTATTTAATAAAATGTTTTTCTATTATAATATTTAATCTGAAATGTTTTTTATCTTTTCTATTACTAAATTAAAAATTTTAATAATTATTTTAAGTTAATCAATTTTGCTCCAAAGAGGGGTAGATAAGTATCTTGCCCCGTCATCACACACAATAAAGACTATATTTTCTCTTTTCTCAAATTTTTTTGACACAATATTAATAGCTGCCCATGCTATTGCTCCTGAACTTATTCCTGCAAAAATTCCTTCCATTCTCGCGAGTTTTCGAGCAGTTTCGATAGCATCTTGATATTCCACTTGAATAATTTCATCGTAAATATTAGTATTTAAAACATCAGGAATGAATCCCGCTCCTATACCTTGAATTTTATGGGGTCCTGGATTACCTCCTGATAAAACCGGGGAATCCTTTGGTTCCACAGCGTAAACTTCAAGTCTTGCTCCTACTCTATCTTTTAAAATTTCTCCAACTCCTGTGATAGTTCCTCCAGTTCCAACTCCCGCAACAAAAGCATCCACTTGTCCCGCTAAGTCATTAAAAATCTCTTTTGCCGTAGTTCTTCTATGTATGTCAGGATTTGCCAAGTTTTTAAATTGTTGAGGAATATAAAGGTTATTTTTTTCTTTAGCTAATTCTTCTGCTTTAGCAATTGCAGCTTTCATTCCTCCCTCAGTAGGGGTCAATATTACTTCAGCACCATACGCTCTCAAAATTTGTCTTCTTTCAATTGATACTGTTTCTGGCATAATAATAGTCAGTTTATAACCTTTAGCAGCGCAAACAAGAGCTAAACCGATCCCGGTATTACCTGAAGTTGGTTCTACAATAGTGGTATCTTTCTTTAAAATCCCCTCTTCTTCCGCTTTTTCTATCATTGCCATTCCGATTCTATCCTTTACACTCCCTCCTGGATTAAAATATTCACACTTGGCGTAAATATTAGGTTCGATACCTTCGACTATCCTATTCAATTTCACTAAAGGCGTTCTGCCAATCGTTTCTATAATGTTATTATATACTCCCATATTTTCCACTTTTCTGAATTTAATTTTTTATTTAGAATTTGTAACTTCTTCTTTATTATTATTCGTTGATAATAATTTCTTTTCTAAATCTCTTATCCTTTTATCAAGACTTGATATCATTGTTGATAAAGGATCTGGAAGATCTCCATGACGTAGATCGATTTCTTCAATTTTTTCTCCTTCTCTAGAAACGATTCTACCGGGAACTCCAATCACAACAGAATTTGGAGGTACATCTTTGATGACTACCGAATTTGCTCCTATTTTAACATTATCTCCTATTTTTATTGGTCCTAAAATTTTTGCTCCAGTACCAACTACAATATTATTTCCTAAGGTTGGATGACGCTTTACAGGTTCTGTTTTTGTCCCACCAAGAACAACTCCAGAATAAAGCGTAACATTATTACCAATAATTGCTGTTTCCCCTATAACTACTCCTGCTCCATGATCTATAAAAAAATCGCTGCCAATTTTAGCTCCTGGATGAATTTCGATAGCAGTTAGTTCTCTTGAGAGATCCGAGAGATACCTTGGAATAAAAGGCATACCCAGTTTCCAAAAAAAGTGTGCGACACGATGTATTAATACTGCCTTAATTCCGGGATAACCTGTTAATATTTCAATTAAAGTTTGAGCTGCGGGATCTTTTTTAAACGCAGCACTGACATCTGATACAAAGAAATCTAAAATTTTCCTTAGATCTTTGTCAAGATCTTCATGATCAATATCTTTCAAATCAAATTTTAGCTCTAAAACACACTCAGCACAAGATCGCCCATCAACTAATTCTTTAGTAGGAAAATATTTCCCACATTTCAAACATGGTAAAAATTTTTCAGGTTTCATAGACTTGACGTACTCCTTATTAAATAAATTATTTTCGTATTAATTTAAAATTTATAATTTTGAAATATTATATCATTTCTATTTTATCTTTTATAATTTATGAGATTGATTTACCAGCTGATTCTTGTGTAAATTTATAAAATAAAAATATTCTATTAAATGAATTAAAAAAAATTTTGTCTATTTCTATTGTTTATAATAAATTCTAGAAAGAAGTTTTATAGAGATAACTTTACTTGAGAATAATAGAAATCTATTACATATAAAAAACCAAAAATATTCCAAAATGTGATAAAATTGACTGAAGTAAAAGAATTAGAGAAATTATATCTATCCCCAGATGTATGTATGTGGCCAGAAGATGAAAATAACTCATATCACATTGAAATTACGTTACCAGGAGTAGAAAAGGATACAATTAAGCTCAAAATGCACGAAGATTCGTTTTTTATTAAAGGTGAAACAGAGGATACTGTCTATATCGGATCTTACGTTTTATGCTACGATGTTGATCCTGAAAAAGCTAAAGCTCAATATAAAAATGGTTTATTGAAAATAGACGTTCCATTTAAAGAACCAGAGTTCCACAGTATAGATATAACTATTGAATAATTAAATTTTCTTTATTTTTTATTTTTGAAGTGGTATAATATGGATTTTTAATAATTATTTGTTAAATAAAAATTGAATTATTTATTCTTCGTTGATTTTTATTAAATAAAATAAAGAATTTTAGTACAAATATTAAAAAATTAATTTTTTGTTGATTTAATATTCTATATTAATTTCTTTAAGATAATCAAATGATGAATAAGCTGCAATAACTCCTTCAGCTACACCTGTTATTGCCTGTTTAAAAGGACTGTCAGCAACATCCCCTGCAGCAAAAATACCGAATATATTCGTTTCAGATTTGCGATTGATTTTGATCTCTCCTTTTTCATTAGTTTCAATTTCTAATTTTTTAGCTAACTCAGAATTGGGAATAGATCCAATTTCAATAAAAACTCCATCGACATTTAACTCGCTTCCATTATCAAAAACCACGGATTTAACATTTTGTTCTCCTTTTATTTCTACTATGTTTGTTTTATATATTATCTCAATTTTGTTATTGTCGTATACTCGCTTTTTATTTATAGGTTCTGCTCGAATTTCCTCTCCGCGATAAATTATATATACTTTAGAACAATTTTGAGCTAAGAAAAGGGCTTCTTTTGCCGCCGAATCGCTCCCTCCAATAACGCATACTATTTTATCTTTATAGAATGGTCCATCGCAAGTTGCACAGTATGAGACCCCTTTTCCAGCATATTCGTTCTCACCCGGTATACCTAATTTTCTCCTTTCTGAGCCAGTACATATACAGACAGTATAAGCTTTAAATTTTTGAAAAAATGAATGAAGTACAAAATGATCTCCAACTTTTTCAATACTTCTAATCTCATCGCTAATGTACGGTATATCCAATGAGGCCATGTGGTCTCTAAACATTTCCATAAGTCCTTGTCCACTTATTGTGGTTATTGCGGGATAATTTTCAACTACATGAGTGGTTGCAATTAATCCCCCAAAAGTTTTACCAATGATAAGTACATTCATTGCAAATCTAGCTCCATAAATTGCGCAACCTATAGCAGCGGGACCGCCACCTAAAACTATTAAATCGTAGGTTAATTCAGGGTCAAATCCCAAAGAATCAGTAGTGAACATTAATATTACCTCCAATTAGTGCACGCAAAATTTCTGGTGCTCCAACCATTCCTGTTAAAGTCTTCTGGTCGTTAATTACGGTATAGGGAACTCCAGCAGCATCGTAATATTGTCCTATATCTGGATTAGCCATAATATCTACTACAATAGTTCTTATTTTGCCATTTGAAGCAATTGCGAATAGAGAAGCAATTTGGGCGACTTGTGGACAGTAAGGACACGAATTGGTAATCATGACCTTAAGCGTAGAAGGTTGTATTCGACTTAAATTTTGTTTTATTGTTGCTTCGTAATAATTAGGGGCTCCAGCAAACGCGAACAAAGCTGTGATAAAAGGCTGTATTTCAGGACCCTGTGGAGCGGCGAGATATCTGATAATTTCTTGACCATTATCGTCAATAAAAAGAATAGTAGGCACTCTCGTAATATCGTACTTTTTTGCTAAATCAGGATCGTCATCAATCGATAATTCTTCAATCTTTAGCATTCCATTCGAATTTTCTTCGTAAATTCTTAATAAAGCCATGAATTGACCACAATCCATACAAGCTCTTATTTTTGTTCCATCTTGTTCAGTTCTTTGTGCAGTAAACACTTTCAATTTCACAGGTTTTTTTAATTTGGACATTTCTTGCCGGATTATTTTTTTATATTTTTCTTCTTGCGAAATCATCTTTATAACCTCTTTTTATATTATTTAAGCATACATTCCTCCAAAATCTTGTTTACCTTTTGTTAATTTTTCCATAAGCTCTTGAGGAGTAAACATACCATAGATGTGATCTTTCTCATTTATCATTGTATGGGGTACTCCCATAACTTGGTATTTCATAGCAAAATCTGGATTTTCGTTAATATCTATAATTCTAAGACTAATCTTTCCATTAGAGAGAATAGCAAATAGCGACGCAATTGGTACTGCAGTGGGACAATAAGGACATGTTTGAGTGATGAATAAATCTATTTTTGACTTAGATATTTTTTTTAAATTTGTTTGAATTGTGTCTTTATAAAAATCGTGAAGCCCAGAATAATATTGAATAATTTTCATGAAGGGTACTAGTTCATTACCCATTGGACTTGCGAGATATCGAATAATCTCTTTCTCATTCTCATCCAAAAATAAAATCGTAGGAATTTTCTCAACCTTATATTTTTTAGCCATTTCAGGATTCTCTTCAGTTGAAAATTCTTCAAAACTTAATTTCCCTTGAGAAAAATTTGCTAACGATTCCAATATTGCTAATACTCCGCTACAAGCCAAACATTTTCTCTCCTTAGAACCATTTTCTTTAGTAATCAAATCGGTAAATAAATAGAGAATAACATTGTTTCTCAATTTATTCATTTCATTTTGAATTATCTTCTCATTTTGTTTGATAGACATCATTTTTTCTAAGAGTAATAATTGGTTGTTTCTAATGCTAAGAAAGTAATTTTCTATTAAAACCTTTTATTCTCTAATCTATAAGAAAACTTGAAAAAATAATTAATAGAATAAGAATTAGAGCTAATTTATTATTGAAAATATAAACCATCGATTTAAAATTTATATATATAAAACTCAAATTTTAATTTCAGTATTCTTCAAATGATATTTAATTTCATTTTATGTAATAAATTTTTTTAAGAAATTATCTTAAATAGAAATAAAAAAAGATCAAATAATCATTTTGACGAGTATTTTTTTAAATATACGATTAAAAACTTTAAAAATTGAATTAAAAAATGACTGAAAGAAATGAATTAAAACAAGAAGATATTGCTCTTTTGGAGGAATTAGACCGGATTAGTCAATTTAAAGATCCTATCCAAAATAGAAGTAATACAGAAGCAGATTATTATTATTATGAAATTGAAAATAACGAGATTGTAACTCTTAACTTAGATAATGCTCGAATTACTCATCTACCTGAAGCAATAGGAAATTTATCTGCTCTTAAGACGTTAAGTTTAGCAGGAAATACTAATTTAAATTTACCCGAATCGATTAAAAACCTTAAATCCCTCAAGAAATTGGTTTTGAGCTTTAATAGAATGAGTAGTTTTCCAGAAATAATAACGCAACTAACTAACCTTGAAATCTTAGATTTGCAAAAAAATTACATCCCTTCCTTACCCGAATCATTAGATCATCTCAAATTTCTTAAAGAACTCAATGTGTATGGTAATGAAGTAATGAAATCTCTTCCTGAATCAATAGGAAATTTGACTTATCTCAGAGAATTAAATATTGGTAGAAATCCTATTAATGATCTTCCGACTTCTTTTGCCCAGTTATCCTCTCTTGAAATATTGAATCGAGAAGCATATAATATAAAATCTCTTCCCGAACAAATTACTCAACTTAAATCCTTAAAAGAGTTAAATTTGAAAGGAGCTATGTTAGAATCTCTTCCTGACTCCATAGGAAATTTAACGTCTCTTATCACCCTAAATTTAGGAGGATGTAATTTTAAAACTATTCCAGAAGGTCTTAAAAGTCTTGTTAATCTTAAGACATTGTATTTTAACGATAATAATCAAAGTCTTGAAATTCCCGACTGGGTTCCTGAGCTGAAATCTCTTGTAAGATTGGATTTATCGGGTTCTCAAATAACCAGAATACCAGATTCTTTTAAGAATTTAGAATCTCTTAAAGAATTAGATTTGAATAGGAATAGATTTGAAAATATACCCGATATATTAATGCAGATTCCTTATCTTGAAAAACTGAATTTAGAGAGCTGTGGATTAGCCTCTTTATCTGATTTAATAGGTACTTTTAAATCACTTAAGGAACTTAATCTAAGTAATAATAGATTAGAAACCATTAACGATTCAATAGGTGATATTAGAACCCTTGAAAATCTTAATTTGAACCGAAATAGACTTACAAATTTCCCAGAATCTCTTGGAAAACTTTCTTCGCTTAAAGAATTATCGTTAGAATCAAACTACATTACAATACTTCCCGATTCAATAGGGCTAATGAGTTCTCTTGAAATATTGGATTTAGAAGGGAATAAAATAACAAACCTTCCTGGATCAATAGGAAATCTCTCTTCACTTAAAAGACTAAAATTCAGTGCTCATCAAATAACAAATATTCCAGAATCAATAGGAAATCTGAATAATCTTGAAGAACTGTTACTTAATGGCTCCTATAAGTTAGAATCTATTCCAGATTCCATTGGAAATCTAAAAAATTTAGTAGCTCTAGGATTATCACAAAATAAACTAACAAAACTACCAGAGTCTCTTAGAAATTTAGTGAATCTTAAAATTTTATCAATAAATCATAATGAACTCGGAGCAATACCTGAATGGATTGGAGAATTTAAAAAATTGAAGATCTTAAATTTAGCTAGAAATAATTTAGGAACGCTTCCCGAGTCTATTGGGAATTTAGTAAATATAACTCATCTTTATTTAGTTTCTAATCAATTCACTAGAATTCCCGTTCAGATATGGGCACTAAAAAAATTAAAGGAGTTAAATCTTACAGATAATCCATGGGATGAAGAATCTAAAGAAGTTATTGATAAAGGTATACCTGAAATTCTTAAATATTGTAGAAAACACGCTGCAATGAATGTTTTCTTGTCCCACGCAGTTGTGGATTATGAAAAGTTTAAAATTGGAGAACTTTCGGATTATTTTGAAGAGCAGAACGTAATTGACAAAGCCTATTATTGTGAGGAGGACCTTACAGGAAATATTGACGATTTTATGAACGAGCGAGTTCCTGACAGTCAATTATTGCTATTCTTTGCCTCTCAGAAATCTGTATTTAATTCCGTGGATTGTGCTCATGAGCTTGAATTAGCAAGGCAGCATAATATCCAAATTATTCCAGTTAAAGGATCTGATGTTAATTGGGGCGATTTAGCTAGCATTGGCTTAAGTCGCCAACTAGGATTTGAATTTGACGAAACCGATTTTAATGGATTTAAAACGAGCTTATACGATTATATTAAAAAATTTAAGGAAACAGTTGACCTATTCGAAGCTGAAGGTGCAAAATACGATAAGCAGAAATTTGCCATAAAGAATTCTTTGGAACATCTAATTGATTCAGAAATATTTACCAATATTATAAAAGAAAACTTTTCTGAATTTGAAAAAGTCTTTGAAGAATTAAGCAATAATCGCATTAATTCGATAGAGTATTTCCTAAAAATTGCAAAAATTCTATCAGGTATTAAGATTAATTAACTAAATCTTATTCTATTTTTTTATTTGCATTTATTTTATTGGAAATGTTATTAAATTGAATTTTTGTTAAAATTCAATTAATTTAAAGCTCAATAGAAATCCATCTTTAGTTGAAATGAATAAATCATTCTCTTTTAATTTCATATCATAAATTTCATGATCAAGAGATATACTAGCAATAATGGATCCAGATTCAATATCTATAATACTCGCTGTTTTTTTATCGTTTGCTATAGCTAATCTTTTACGATCTGCTGATCTACTTAAATGACGCAATTGTGAACCAGGTATTGAAATTTCTCTGATTAAATTAAGCTTTTTATGATGCCACATTTTTATTTTCTGCTCTTTTTGAGCAATAGTTGCTAGATTTCTATTATAAATAAGGAAAAGTTCAGTAATGTAATTATCTGATGCTTTTATACTATTAATTAATTTACCAGATTTTTTTTTCCAAACACATATAGTACCATCAGAGAAGCTTCCAATAACCTGAGCTTCATTACGATTAAAAATAGCTTTAATTGGATAATATTTTTTTTTAGAATCGATATCTTCCTTAATTAATTTTTCTGGTTGCCAAAATTCTCTTTTGATTTTATTTTTATCCAAATCCCATAGAATGACAGGGCTTCTATTCGACACTTCTTCATCTTTATAACCATCATCAAGCAAATTAGTTGGATACGTACAAGTAAGAATTGAACGGTTATCTTTGGAAACTACAAGGCTAGAAGTAAAACCATAATCGATATCAAATGTTTCTGTACTATTATTTTCTAAATCCCAGAGTGCTGGCTTATAACTCATAGTCCCTGAAAAGATTTTGTTTTCATTCTCTAAAAATGTCCAAACATTTATAGCATAAAGATTATTAGGATATTCTATTTCTTTTATTAGATTTCCATCTTCCGTATTCCAAATACGTACTTGCCCAGAACTAGAAGTAATTAATTCTTTTCCTCCATATCGAAATCCAAGTACTTCGACACCTAATTGGGAATGGTCTCTTAAATAATAAAGAGGTTTACCTGTATTTAGATCCCAGATTATCGCATTTTTATCGTATCCTCCAGAAGCACCTAAACGACCATCTGGAGAAATTTGAAAATTACTTGCGTAACTCATATGTCCCGTGGTTCTTGTACTACTAACAAGGTTATTCAAGTTCCATAGTTTTATCGTTCCTCTTTTATCTCCACTAATTAAATACTTCTCGTCCTCAGTAATAGCCGCACTATATATTTCATTCCCATCGTGACCTTGAATGCTTATTAATTCTTCTCCTGTATTTAAATCCCAAATCTTAATGCTGTATGCTACCGAAACAAGGAATCGATTATTGTTAAATAAACATAAATAATGAATGTCCCAAGGGTGTCCCTCAAGCCTTTTAATCTCATTAAAACTATTATCATCCCAAATAATAATATCTTTCGCTGCAGAAATAATCCGACCATCATCTAACCAAATTGCATATGCCGGACTTTCTTTGTGTCCAACATTTGTAGGGTTCTTTCCACCAATATACAAATTTTCTGGCAGATCTTCAAAGTGATGTACATCTCCACCACCATCAACCAATGTAGCAATTCTTTTCCCCGATTCTAAATCCCATATTATCATGGAACTATTTATAGAAGCGGTAATTGCTTTTTTACCATCGGGAGAGACTGCTAAACAATAGACCCAAGAATTATGACCTTCAAGTACATGTAAACATCTTCCACTTTCAAAATCCCACACCCTAACCGTCTGGTCTCTTGAAATAGAAACGATTAGTTTCTCTGTAGCGAATACTTTACTTACATAATCAGTA
This sequence comes from Candidatus Hermodarchaeota archaeon, assembly GCA_048885945.1. GTDB lineage: Archaea > Asgardarchaeota > Lokiarchaeia > Sigyniarchaeales > SOKP01 > LW40-45. Next base: position 12,543 of record JBHLLE010000012.1, read on the forward strand.
TGTCCTTCAAGGGTTTGCAATACATTCCAGTTGTTTATATTCCATACTTTTATAGTATAATCATCAGAAGCTGATATTAAATGCTTTTTATCAGGAGTTAAGCACATAAAATTTATCGGAGCATTATGTTCTGTTAGGATTCTTATATATTCTTCCTTATTAAGATCCCATATAATCATTCTACTGTCTTCAGAAGAGGAAATAAATTGATTACTTGGTAAACATACAATGGATCCAACAAAATTATAATGTTCATAATAATTTCGAACTAATTCATTACTAGATAATGGAAGAGGCGATCTTGCTTTTAACCAAGCTCTACTCTCTTTACTAACCAACAGCTGAGCAAAATCTCTAATTTTATTATCAATTGGGTCTCTGGCTCGAGCATAAATTTGGGGGCCTAGTTGTTCAGGATGTGAATATAAAATAGGCTCAATTTCTTCCAAGATGTCTAATAAATCTTTTGTAAATTGACTTTCGATAAGAGATAATTCTTGAATTAATCTGTTATATCCACTTTCATACCAAATTTTTATTAATTTCTCGAAGTATGATTCCATAGGGAAAAACCATTTATTAATTATAAATAAAAATAGTAAAAATACAAAATTTGATTAATAAATTTATTTTAACTCAGAACAAATTAAAATCTTATTCAATTTAGAAAAGTTACAAATAAATTAGAATAAAATTATTAGAAAATTAAAAATATAAATTAAAATTTTTAAATTTAGTTGATTTCGAATTTACATTCTCTAACTAACTTACCCTTTTCTGTTAGATTCATAACAACTACTTTAGGGCGACTCATTGCTTCAATTGAATATTTGATTCCTTGAGTACCTAATCCAGAGGATTTAGTGCCCAAGAATGGAAAATGATCAGGACCTCGAGCACTTTTTCCATTAATTTGCACAGTTCCGACATCTAATTCTTGTGCTATATTGAACGCAAGATCAAGATTTTCTGTGAAAATCATTCCTTGTAAACCATATTCCGATTGATTTGAAATTTGTATGGCTTCATCAGCACTATAAACACGTATAAAAGGAAGAACAGGACCAAAAGGTTCTTCCCAAGCTACTCGCATATCGGTGGTCACGTGATCTAGAATTGTCGGATAAATTATATTTCCTTCACGCTTATTACCACACTTTAACACAGCACCTTTTTCAATAGCATCATTGATTAATCCTTGTACATATTCACATTGCTTTGAACTAATGATTGGACCAATAATATTATTTTCTGCGGGATTTCCGATAGTTAACTGAAGGGTTTTTTGAGTTACTATTTCAATAAGTTGATCAGCTATTTTGGGCATTGGGAGTACTCTTTTAACAGCTGTACATCGTTGACCGGAATATGAAAAAGCACCAGATACTATTGCATCAGAAGTTAATTTTAAATTCGCATCATCAAGTACGATAGCTGCATCCTTTCCCCCTAATTCTAGTAATAATGGTTTCATACCCGCAGTTTTTGCTAAATGTTTGCCCGTTTCAGAAGATCCAGTAAAAGAAATCATATCTATTTTAGAATGACCTGTTAAATAATCCCCAATTTCTGATCCCCGCCCAGTTACTATATTAAAAACTCCTGGAGGCACCCCTGCTTTTTCAAGAATTACACCAAAATGTGAAGCAGTTATAGCTCCTTGGGTAGGTGGCTTCATCACAACAGTGTTACCTGAAATCAAAGCTGGTGCAATTTTTGAGCCTGTTAAATTAAAAGGATAATTAAAAGGGCCGATACATAAAACTACGCCTAAAGGAACTCTATAAGTCATAGATATTTTCTCGCGAGTGAATCCCTCGAAAGCATCACCCATAATAGTTTCCCCTGCTACCTGAGAACCAGCATCAGCCGTTCCATTGAATATATCAGCTGTTCGGATTATCTCTGAGATTGCACTTTTTATCGGTTTTCCAATCTCTTTCATTAGTGTGTAACCTATAGGCTCAGAATAATCGACAATTAATTTTGCTGCTTTACGTAATATTTCCGCTCTTTCTCTAATTGGTGTAGTTACCCAACACTCGATATTATTTTGAGCACATTCAATTATCTCGTCTACTTCTTCCTTAGTACACGCTTGAATATTCCCAATTAATTCACCATTATACGGATCTTTAATAGGTATTGTTTTACCTGATTTTGAAATTAACCACTCCCCTTTTGAGAAATATCTATAATCTAAATCTTTTTTCATTACAGAAAAATCTTTAACTTCATTCATAATTATCAAAATTTAAGGAATTTCTTAATATGTTAAATTCTATTAAAATTATTCTAATTGAAAATATAAGATTAATTCTAATATTCTATAATATATACTAAAAGGAATTGATGTCTACAAGAAATTGATGGGAATTTTTAAATATACTATCTTTTATATTCTTTATTTTTTAATAAGCTCTTTTGTGTAGTTAAGCTTCCCACCAGCTATTATTATACTAATTTCTCTTTCAGAAAGATCGTGATTAACTTCAAAATCACTATTTTGGGTAAGATTTCTAACCTTAAGTTTCTTAGAATTGTTATTTAGAGCTGTTTTAATTGCTTTAATTTCTAGGATATCGTTTTCATATACCTTCTCGTAATCGTTCTCATTTACAAAAACAAATGGTACGATCCCAAAATTCACTAAATTATCTCGATGGATTCTAGCAAAAGATTTCGCTATAACCGCTTTAATACCGAGGTATCTAGGTGCCAAAGCAGCATGTTCCCTGCTAGAACCTTGACCATAATTCTCTCCTCCAATAATTGTTCCTCCCCCTTTTTCTTTTACTTCAAGAGCTCTCCTAGAGAACGTCTCATCACGCTGTCCAAATACAAAATTACTTATTTCCGGCAAGTTTGATCTATACGGTAAAACTTTCGCTCCTGCAGGCAGGATATGGTCCGTAGTAATGTTATCTTCCACTTTAATTAGTATCTTGATTTTTATGTCTTCTGGTAACGGTTCGAACTTTGGAAGAGGTACAATATTGGGTCCTCGAATAATCTCAATAGAACTGGGATCCTCAGGTGGGTTAATAATCATTGAGTCATCTATTTCAATTTTCTTTGGTAATGAAATTTCCGGATATTTACCTAGCTTTCTTG
>JBHLLE010000013.1:0-5280 GCA_048885945.1 Candidatus Hermodarchaeota archaeon
ACTTAAGCTTAAGAATATTCACAAAAAAACTAAAAAATCGACAGATTCGATATAAATAATTATAGTAGCTAAAAAAAAGCGAAATCCTTCCGTAATTAATTATTTATAAAGCATTATTAATTTGCTTTTTCACAAATAAATCTTTATTATGTTATATATTAAAAAGATCTTGACCATTATTTTTAATTGAATCACAATGAATATTCATTCTCTCTATATTCTTAAAACCTCAGGTGTTTGTCTATATCATAAAAATTTTACAGACGAGTTTAAAAGTGTTAATGTTAATTTAATAACTCCATTCTTGAGCGCGCTCATTAGTTTTTCTGACAATGTAGTAAATAGAAAAATTGAAGAACTCGAAATGGCAGATTTGCGTTTGACATTTAAAATAGAAATGGATTTTATTTTTGTGTTAATAGCAGACTTAAGTGTGAGCATTCTATATACTTCTACTCGATTAATTTCTATCGCTGATGCTTTTTTTGGCGAATATTACCACCTAGATAAATTGAGAGAGTACACGCAAATAGACAATCCTAAATTTGATAAATTAATTGATACAATTATTAAAGGAGAAGAAGAATCGATTGAAACTCGCGAATTTTATTCAAAAATGGTCGATCTTTTTAAGAAAAAAATCCTTGAAAATGATATTGTGGGTGGTGCTCTTCTCTCCAGCAACGGAAAAATTATCTATAGCTCATTACCACCAGATTTATTATTGAATTCGATAAAAGAATTGGAAATTCGATTCATGAGTGGGGCTAAAATGATTCCCGAATTATTTTACAGTTTGGAAACTGGTGAGAAAATCTTTTCTAGCATGCTAACTCCCAACATAGGAGTATATGATTTATTTGTTGTAATGTTATTTGAGAGAGGGGTCCCTCTTGGTATGTGTGAAGTAAATTTATTTAAAACCATAAAAGAAATCAAGAATATTTTAATTGAAGAGCATGAAGATTAACTAAAGAGAGAACTTTTTTTAAATCCATCTTTAATAATAATTAATGAATAATTACGATATTATTGTCATTGGAGCTGGAATATCTGGCGCGACTTTTGCTCATAAAGTGTCAAAATTTGCTAATACTCTTTTAATTGAAGCTAAAGACGAAAAAAGTAAGAAAGAAAGCCCTTTAACAAACATATATCCAGAACATAATCGTAGTTTTTTAGACGACGTAGATTATAATGATAAAACTCTATTTCCATGTGTTCATTACAAAATAAATTATAAAAGCCATAAATATGATGGAATCGTAGATTCGATGGAATTTGGGGCTCCTTTTGGATATATAAGTTATACTGAAAAATTATGCGATCAACTTATTCAAAATTGCGAAATTAACAATGGTACAGTAATTTTTAACGAAAAAATATCGAGAATTTCCAGAACTAAAGATAAAATTGAAGTTATTTCAAATAAAGGAACTACCTACACTGGGAAATTATTGGCAATCGCGACGGGATCTTATGGATTCGATTTGCAAAAATCTGTTGGTTTCGAAGTTCCAGATAGATATAAAGGAATTTTCACCCATTTATATGCGGGGGATGAGGATAAATTAGAAAATCTGTCAGATTTTAATTATTTATTTCATATTAACAACAAAATAAGTGATAAAGGTCCATTTTTTATAAATAAAGGAAAAGAACGAATTTCAATAGGATTCTTAGGGAAATCTGATGAATCTTACGGAGAAATCGCCTCAAAATTAAAAAGAATTCTAAATAATTATAAACCTATTCAACCCTATATTGCTGGTTTAAAAAAGGACCAAGTCAAACCTGTTATAGGAGAGATTTCTAAACATCCGATCAATAATTTTTCACAAAATCGCACGATTATTTTAGGAGAAGCCGCAGGTTTAGTAACATCCTTTTTTTACGAAGGTCTACTGGGAGGAATCGTAAGTGCGGACATTGCTTCTAAGGTGATTGAGCCATTATTAACGCAAAATAGCAATTTTTCTAAAAGCGAACTAGAGAAATACGATCAAGAAATTAGAAAAACACTATTAGATACCTATTATAAAAATGGAGCTGCGTCTGAATATCTTTTCTATAATAGTGGTTCTGCAATGAAAATAATATGGGAAACTTATACAAAATTTATTACAGAAAATGAAACGATTAGAAGGTATGTCTGGGAAGCAATTAGAAGCATTAAAGGATACGATGTTAAAAGAGACAGATGGCTTGGTGAACAAATCTTTAAAAATTTACCCTTAGTATCAAAAATTACGCTTGGACCAACATTTCTTAGAGCCCTATTTAAATAATTAATTTAGCAATTAAAGACTTTAATTTTTTGAACATGATAATTACAATATTTTTAGTTCTAATTTTTAATTTGTTTCAATATAACATAATTTCATGACAAAAGCTATGTTTTTATACTACTTTTTTATATAAGTAATTAGTCAAAAATATAGGTATATATATTTAAAACGCATCGAGTTCATAATATTCTCTTAGGCGGTTAAAATAGATATTCAAGAGCTTTTGAATAGGATTTTTCAGAAATTAAGTAGGGATGAGTTACCACAAGCAGTATATCCTAAATCTTTAACTGTTTTGACCAAAGGAGGTATCCCATTAACTTCATCTAGTGCTGACGATGTATTACAAGGGGGATTATATGCCGCAATTACTAGTTTTGCTAGCGATAGTTTTCAATGTGAACTTAATCACATCAGAATTGGTCGTTATCTAGTTTTTTTTAAGAGAACTAAGCATCTTTTAGGTTCTTTAATCGTCGAATCTAAAAAAAGCCTTAATCCGAAAATTATTGAAGTGGGATTAAATGGATTGTTGGAACATCTTGAGAATAATTGTCCTGAATTTGAAAGAGAAAAATATGATCATGAAAAAATTGAAGATCTTATAAATCAGTACGTCGTCAATTTATCATAATATTGATTTAATATTTATCTTTCTTATTTTTAAAGATCTCTGTTAAGTTCTCTGAAATGGAACTAATAATGTCATCAAAATTCTTGACATTAGGACCTATTTTTTCACTAATCTCAGAATTTAATTCTATTGCTTTTTTACATAATTCTATTCCTTCATTGAATTCCTTTTTTTGAATAAAAAGAGTTCCCAAGAATAACCAAGCTTTAGCAAGCTTTGGATTTAATTCAGTAGCTTTTTTATAACTTTCAATTGCTTTTTCAATTTCTTCCCTGTGTTTATATACGTTTCCGATTCGATACCAACCAAGGGCATAATTTTCATTAATCTCTAACGCTTTTTTACAAGATTTAAGCGCATTATCAAAATCATTTTTTAACTCGTACGCCAAACCCATATCACACCAAGCTTCTACATAATTTGGAGCTAGATCCACTGCTTTTTGATAAAAATCTATCGCTTTATCAAATTCTTCTTTACCAATGTATCCATTTCCCATATTATAATAGGATACTGGAAAATCTTTATCTAAATCAATAGCATGCTCACAACATTCGATTGCCTTACCAAAGTTGCCTTCTTCTAAATTTTGTTTTGCTTCACTATTTAACTCTTCTGTGTATAACTTAATGATATTAATTCTCTCTTCGTTCTGTAATTCTTCATTATCAATTGTTTTAGCAATTTCTAACGCTTTTTCAAATTCTACGTAAGCTTCCGCAAATTTACTTTGATCGGTTAATAGTAAAGCTTGTTCGTTCAAGAATTTAATTTCTTTAGAATGAACTTGATCGATAGCGTCCTTGATTTCTCTAATTTTTACCCGCTTCCTTGTTAAATCAGTAATTTTATCAGCATCTTCCATTGCTTTTCCAAGATCTTCTAATTCCTTAGAGAATTCTTTCTGTTGAACCATCAAGCTTCCTTCTGAAACGAGTTTTTTGATTTCTGCTTCTCTTAATAATTCATTTATTTCTTTAACGACTTTATCCATCTCCTCTGAAACATACATTTTGTTTGAAATCTTTAATGCTTCGTTAAAAATCTCCATTGCTTCTTTATTCTTCTTTTCTGCTAAGATTTGCCTTCCTTGCTCTAATATTTCGTGAATTTCTCCTGAATACATTTGATTGACAATATTTTTAATATGTTCAATTTCTTCATTATCTTCTTCTGCACACGCCATATTTTTAGCAATGCTTAGAGCAGAATACATTTCACCAACTGCTTCTTCATATTTTTTTTGTTCTATTAATAATTGACCTTTACTTTTCCTCACATTAATACCTGCAGTACAAACATTATCAATCAATCCAGAAATCTCTTCTATAATTTCTGTTTTCGCATCGGAAGTTACCATTTGATTACCGAGATCTAACGCGTTTTTAAAAGTTGTAGCTGCTTCATTAACGATATTAACAGATTCTTCGTAATTTTCTTTTTTTATTATCTCAAGACCATTCTCCTTTATAGGTTTTATTTTTTCAACAAGTAAAGGATTAAGTAATTTACCTATTTTGTTTAGAGTATCAGTTTTTTGTTCGGAACTATACATTTTATTTGCTATTTCTTCCGCTGCTTTAAGTTCCGTTATGGCCTTTTCTCTCTGATTTTGATTGGTTAAATTTTCTCCATTTTGAATAAGGGGGAGAGCCTTTTCTGCGTAGATTTCATTTATTTGATTTTGAATACTTGATATTTTTCCGTTCTTCTGATCAGAATCATCCATCTTTTCGCATGAATCAATAGCTCTATTAAAAATATTAATTGCTTCTTCAGGTTTATTAGCTTGCTTAAGTTCAGAAGCTTTTGTACTTAATGAACTTGCTTTTTCTAAATAGGTCTGATTTATAACCTGTTTAATTTCTTTTATTTCCTTGATTTCAGGAGTTAAACGATAAATTTTTTCCGCATCTCCCAATGCATTTTGAAAAATCTGAAGTGCTTTATCAAAATCTTGTTTACTTTTAATAGTATTTCCTTGTTCTACTAGTTCTTTTAATTTTACTTCACTTGTTATAAATTGAATATAATCTGAATTCTTATCTTTTAATTTTAAATCTGAGATATTTTTATTTATCTGAGTGATTTCATTGAGCATGTTATATGCGGAATTAAACTCCTTATTTTTAACGCTCTCTTTTACGTTATTAATATTGTTATTAATGCTTTCAGAATATGTTTGATCTATTTCTTCTACTAATTTAGCAACTTCCGCTTCTCTTTCGTCGTACTCCTTAATATTTAAGCGTATATATGTTATGCCTTCCCTAATTTTTCTAACTGCATCTTCGTAATTTTTTTGACTTTTTAAGTTATTAGCTTCCTTTTCAATTGATTTTAGCTTTTTTAACGTCT
>JBHLLE010000013.1:5290-6990 GCA_048885945.1 Candidatus Hermodarchaeota archaeon
TTACAATCCGCCCGCTATATTATTCATTTACTTCACATTGATTATAAATATGCAAAAATAATAAAATTCTTTATTTTCAAATTAATTGTACTTTCTGAATATAAATAACAATTTAATATACTAATTTAAAATTATAGTTTATAGGTTAAATAATGAATATGAAGGAAATTCTATTTGATTTTTCTTCTAAAAGAATTTGTTAATAAATTCTCCGATTCTATCGATTCCTTGCTTTCCTTCAGGAGTTAAATCGGCAAAAGCTCCAAAAACATGGGGCATGTCGGCCCATATATCTAATTCAACGCGAGTTTTAGCTTCTTTAGCTTTTTGTGCAAAACGAATAGAATCATCTAGTAATATTTCAGCAGTTCCCACTTGTATAAAAATGGGAGGTAAGCTATATAAATCACCGTACAATGGAGATATAAAAGGATTTTTAGGATTATTGTTTCCAATATATAAAGTTGCATAGAAATCTAAATTATAAGTTGAAACAAATGGATCGTTTTTAGCATTTTTTCTGAATGAATCACCCGTTAAAGCTAAATCAATCCACGGAGAAAGGCAAACTGCAGCTGCAGGAAGATCAATTTTTGCGTCTTTTAATTTTAAAAGAGTTGCTAAGGTTAAACCACCGCCAGCAGAATCCCCAGCTATGATTATTCTTTCAGATTTTATTCCCATATTTTTTATTAACCATTTATAAGCAACCAAAGCATCTTCTAAAGCTGCTGGAAAAGGATGCTCGGGAGCTAGTCGATATTCAATGAATAGAACTCGAGTTCTAGCGGCTCGACAAATCCTTGAAGCAAGTTCTTTATGGGTTTGTATTGATCCTTCGATATATCCACCACCATGCAAATATAGGATGAAATAATCTTCTCTTGATTCAGGTGTAGATATCCAAGCTGATGGGATTCCTTCTAAATTAAATCTCTCTATTTTAACATCTATAGGAAGACTTACAAAAGTAGACATCTTCTCCAGTTTATTCCTTAACGTTTCTACTCTGTTTTTAATATCGAGCTTTCTATTATTTAATAATACCTTAATTACTCTTTCCATTTTTTTGCTTACTACCATTTTTTTCCCTAAATTTACAGTTTTTTAAAAATTAAGAATTATCAAAAATACTCTATTCTAAATGCTTTTGAATAAAATCCCAAGTTATTTTGTTCACATTATCTGCATCTTCTACGATAAATCCATGACCTAGCCCTTCAAGCAGGACTAACTCTGAATTTGGTAATTTTTCGTTTAAGTACTCAGATTCTGAAGGATCAATAATAACATCGTCAGTGCCAGACATTATCAACGTAGGTTGGTGAATCTTGGGTAATAAATCGCGACTATCATGCGTTTTGTTCGCAGCAGACGCCTGATTTAAAAAATCTTGAAAGGAAGGAGGATTATTTAGCATTATGGTTTCTTTCAGATTTTCATAAAATACTTTATTTTTTTTCATTTCTGAGATATATTTCTTTGAAAATAATCCATTCAACTCCATTTCAAAAGCCTCGTCTAAATCCATGTTTTCCCTTTGTTTCCATTCGTCAATCAATTTATTAGCGCTCCAATATGCTGAGGTTGCGTACAAAATTAGCGTTTTAACTTTATTGGGATACTTTAACACGAAATTTTGAGCAATCATACCCCCCATACTTACCCCCATTAGATGGATCTTCTCATTAATTTCTAAA
>JBHLLE010000013.1:7000-15591 GCA_048885945.1 Candidatus Hermodarchaeota archaeon
CTTCCACAAACATATCCATCGTATATTCATAGTTTGGTCTTGAGCTCTTCCCAACACCTCTATTATCTAAAGTTATTGCCTTCATTTTTTTCTTAAAAAAATTTAATTGAAGCGTCCACCCATCTAAATTCTGTCCAAGACCTTGAACCATCACTAGAGGCTCTCCTTTGCCTCTTTTTAAGTAATTTATTTCAATGTTATTAAATTTAAAAAGCGGTATCTAACTCACCTTTATAGTATAATTTTTAACCTAAAATAAAAAATTCTATTTTCTATTTTCAACCTAAATGTTCTTTAATAAAGTTCCACATTAACTCGTTCACTTCATCCGCAGCTTCTATAGCAATACCGTGTCCAAGACCATTGAAAACTTTCATACTAGAATTAGGCATTTTTTCGTGAACAATTTGAGTTTCTGCTAATGGAGTTAAAAGATCCTTATCACCTGCTAAAATCAATGTAGGTTGTCCAATTTTATCTATTGATTCCCGGACATCGTAGTCGTTCATAGCTGCATTTTGATTAATATAATCTTCGTAAGTGGGAGTGTCGCGATAATACACGATAAAATTCATGTCGTTTTTAATTAGATTAAACAAGTTCTCGTCGTTTTTTAACTTCTTTCTAAAAGCCCTCGAATATAAATTAGGTAGAATCGTTTGAATCCTCTGTTCTATTTTGAGATTTACGAAATCTTTATAGAATGTGTGACGTTGTTCTCGTCCCATAGGCTCTATATAAGCCGGTGTACCGATTAACGTCAACGATTTAACTTTTTCAGGGTATTTTAGCGTAAATGTGAGAGCTATCATTCCCCCTAAGCTACACCCACATAAATGAATCTTTTGAGTTATTTCAAGCGAATCAAGTAGATTTTTTAGATCTTCCACAAACATTTCCATTGTATATGGATAATTTGGTCTGGAACTCTTTCCGCAACCTCGATTATCTAAAGCAATTATGTTCATTTTATCCTTAAAATAATTTATTTGAAAGTTCCAAGCTTCTAATTTTGTATTTGTACCATGGACAAAAACTAAGGGTTCCCCTTTTCCTTCACTTAAATAATTAATTTCAATCTCATCATTTTTGAATAATGGAATTATTTTCCACCTTTTATTTTCTTTATTAAATAGATCTCGTAATCATCCTAGATGCTTTTTTACAAAATCCCATATTTCTTTATTAACCGCATCTACATCTTCGATTATAAAAGAATGACCAAGTCCTTCAAATGTTTTAAGTTCTGAGTTAGGAATTTTTTCATGTAGTATTTCTGAATGAGGTGAAAGAGGAACCAATCTATCTTTAGTACCTCCCATAATTAGTGTAGGTTGCATTATTTTATGAAGTAGATCAGTAGTATCATGATCAATTGAAGCAGAAGCTTGATTTAAATAATCTTGAGCTCGAGTTGGATTTTCCACGTATAAACTCCTTAAAGTATCATATAGTTCTTTATCTTGTTTCAATTTCTTTCTAAATTCTCTTGAATGTGCATAGGATAAATATGTTTTAAATCGCTCGTTTATGTCTGCGTTTTGAGTAAAATGTTCCATTGCGGGTTTAGAATTTAATTTTGGAGTCGTTGCACATAAAATTAGCGTCTTAACTCTCTCTGGATATTTCAAAACAAAGTGTTGGGCGATTACGCCTCCCATGCTAATACCACATAAGTGGATTTTTTCCTCAATTTCTAAATAGTTTAGTAGATTATTAATATCTTCAACAAACATATCCATTGTATATGGATAATTTGGTCGAGAGCTGTTTCCCGTACCTCTATTGTGTAAAGTAATAACCATCATTCTTTCTCTAAAAAAAGGTAATTGAAAAGTCCAGCTCATTTTACTTCCCAGACCGCTTATTAATACTAAAGGTTCTCCTTCGCCTTCCTTTATATAATAGATATTGGTGTCATCTTTTTTAAAAAATGGAATTTTTTGCACCACCAGGTAAATAATAATTACTAGTTTTATTTCACCTTGAATACATTTATAATTTTATAAAAAGAACGAGAATCATAACCGTGAAAATAATAATAGAGAAATTTAACACTAAATTTAAGTGAGCTCTATAAAATAAGGAATATAAGTAAGTATGTTATTTTAATCATTTATTTCAGTCTGTGAAGTAAAGATGCTCATCAAAACCCGTCTCTGATACAAAATCCTGACCCAATTTCTGGATTGCTCTTTTTGAAGGTCTTTGCAGGATTTTTCGGGCAATATTAATAACTTTTGCCAGTTTTGAATCCGAAAAATCCTTGACGATGTTATCGTATCTAGAAAAATCAATCCCCGCAGTATAAACACCTGCCTGACCATGAGTCGCTTGGCTAGAGATTTGCCAATGCTCAACTTTGAGTTCTATAGAAGACAGCAGATGAGAACAAAAAAACCATTCCAAAAGGAGATCCATCCGTTTTGATTTTCGCTTTGTTTGTTTTAACATTTTAAACGCACGAGCAAGTCTATCGGGGTGAATCTGCCTAAAAACGCTTTCGTATTGCTCTGTCATCTTCTCTTTTATGTGTAGCTTTAATTCTTGCATTATCTCCTCAACTTTTTGAGCTCTCTCTTCAGAAATTTCTTGATGCGTATCGCTTATATGTTGATTTATCGCATTGTCAATTTCTTGACTATGTTCAATAGATATTTCTTGAGATTCTGATTGACGATTTTGAACTTGTTCAATTTCCGAAGGAACTGAGTAAATTTCTTTCTGTGGTAAGCTAAATAGTATATCTAATTTAGAAGAATCTTGTCTAGCTTCGCTTAATTTATGTTCAATCTCTCTCTGAGAGTACCCCATGTTCATCAGATAAAAAGCAGCGGAAGCTAATTGATTTTCTAAAGCATTGGATGTATTATATTGGGCTGTTCCAAATTCTTGTTCTAATTGCTCATCGGCTAATGAACTTATCTTCAGTTCTGAAATCTCGTTAGCTCTTAAAGAGTCAAGTTTAGATAAAATATAGTTTAATTGATTTGAGCTGATAAAACTTAAATTTCCTGTGGGTCCAACCATTTTAGAGATAAGTTCCATTTTTTGTAGAGTTTTTCCAATGTCAGTAGGATTTTTACCCTGGGAAATTTCAATAAAATGCTCTAAAAGCTTTTGATTAAATCCCGCTATAATTTTTAGGTATTCTTCTTTATATTTTTCTAGAAATTCGTGTATTTGGACGTTTTGAAAAAATTCAGGAAGTCTAATCCCAAAAACTGTTAAGTTATCAATGATCATGTAAATATAGTCTGATTTTTGCATATTAAGTCAAATATTCTGCTCGTTTATTATTAGTTGACAAGAATTCGAATCTACTAAATTAAAAAAACTCATTTTTTTATTATAAAAATAATAGAATTACTCTTTTTAATCATTATTTTTTCTGAAAATAAAAGATAAAAAAAATTAAAGGAAAAAATTATATAGTTTAAGAGATGCTTTCTTCTCTTTTTTTTATTAGTTTTATGTTATGTTTTTTAATGTAGAATATTGTGGCTATTGAAGCTATTCCTGCTACGGAACCGACAGTAATAATTATGGGTAAGATTAATTCGCTCTCTTCATCAGAATGACTTTTTTTGCTGTCACTACTTCCACCTCCGCTACTATCAGAAGAATAAGGATTTTGAGTGATTTTTAAATCGTAATATTCCACTGAAAATACGGAATTTAGACCATCATCGCTATAACGGAACCAATAAGTGTAATTATTAGACTTAGGACTTAAGTAAATTGAAAATATATAAATACATCCGTCAGTATAATCGTTATCTAAGTTGTCCTCTTTAATCATGGAATATTCGTAATAATCTATAAAAACACTCGCCACTGAAGCTGTGTGATTATCTATATCAGTATAATTTACTTTAAAAGTGATTAAAGTGTTCTCATATCCTTGTTTTGGACTTAATGATATGTTAGTTAAAGTTGGTTTATTGTGGACCTTTATATTGTTAAATACACTTGTAGTGTAAGTGTGTTCACCATCGGTGCAATTGAAGTAATAAGTATAATTATACATAGCTAGAGCTAATGTGGTTGAATACCTATAAAGACAACCATCTGAGTAATCATCATCGTTAGGATATTGTTTATTCATAGAATGCGACGTGCCATTTATTATTACATTAATTTGTAAAGGCGTATCATTATCCAAATCAGTATATGTCACCCAAAATCCAAAATTAGTATCAGGATAACCAATACTACGCCATAAATATGGATTGGTTAAATTTGGTTTAGAATGGATTCTTAAATCATCATAGGTATTTGAAGATATAAGATTCACTCCATCATCGCTGAATAGGAAGTAATAAGAATAATTACCTTCTTTAGGAATTAAATAAATAGAAACCACATATATACAACCGTCAGTATAATCGTTGTCTAATTCGTCTTGTTTATCCATACTATACATCCATGTATCTGGTAGAACTATTAAATACGAATATATAGGAGCTTCATTATCTAAATCGGTATAATTCACTTTAAAAGTAATTAAAGTATCTGCGTACCCTATCTTGGGAGAAATTGATTCGTTAGTTAAAGTTGGTTTGGAATGTACTCTTAAATTATATTCATTTGTTGTGTAGAAGTGTATTCCATCACTACAATTAAAGTAATAAATATAATCATACAAAGCTAAAGGTAAATTGGTTGAATTTACATAAATACATCCGTCTGCGTAATAATTATCATTACTATTTTGTTTTACCATGGTATATGGAGTACCATTTATTATTAAGTTTATTTGTGAAGGCGCGTCGTTATCCAAATCTGTATAATTCACACTAAAAGTAAATAGGGTGTCTGGATAACCAGTCAAAGGCAATACATTTTCATTAGTTAGAGTAGGTTTAGAATGGATTTTTAAATCATCGTGTATATTTGATGTGGCAGAACTTACAAATTCATTACTACACCAAAAGTAGTAAGAATAATTACCTTGTTTAGGATTTAAATACAAAGAAACCTCATAAATACAACCGTCTGTATAGTCATCGTCTAATTCGTCTTGTTTATTCATTTCGTATGGTATACTATTCACTATCACATAAACATTTGAAGGAGCATTATTTTCTATGTCGGTATAATTCACTGTAAAAGTAATTAAAGTATCTGCGTACCCTATCTTGGGAGTAACTGATTCGTTAGTTAAAGTAGGTTTAAAGTGGACTCTTAAGCCGTCATAAACAATAGTATCAACAGAATATTTACCATCACTACAGTTAAAATAAACCTCATAACAATAGAAGCTAGGACTTAAAGTTGTATAATATTCATAGACACAACCATCTGTATAATCGTGATCATAATCGTGTAGTTTGCTCATAGCATATGGAGTACCGTTTATTACTACATTAATTTGCGAAGGAGCGTCGTTATCAAAATCAGCGTAATTCACGCTGAACGTTATTAAAGTGTCTTGATGAAAAATATTGGGATCAACGTCTTCGTCTGTAAGAGTTGGAGGATGTGGAGGGCATTCTAAATTTTTTTGCTGATAGCTGTAGTCATCAGTATATATTTCAACATCATCAATAAGCCATCCTCGATAATTATTATAAAGACCATCTCCTGAGTTAAAATAGAATCTAAGGTAAACAGTTTCGTATCCACAATAATCAGAAATATTTACTTCCACATTTTCCCAAGGTTCACAGGGACTATAAACTCTGTAAATTTGATCCCAATCAATTCCATTGACGGAGATAAATACATATCCATTATCCCAAGACATATATGATTCTCCGTCGAACCAATGATAAAAATTTAGATAAGCAGTGGATACATCTGATAAATTTATTGCCTTAGAAATAATACTGCCATATACTCTATAACCTGTTTGAAAATTTCCAGATACTTCCCTTCCAAACCACATAGCATAATTAGGCGAATAACAGGGATCTGGCCATGGACTATAAATACTCGTAAAATGCCAGAGATCTTCAACACTCTCCCAGTTTGCAAGCCCGTGTTCAAAATCGTCCCTAAATATTATAGGATTGATATTTCTGAATTCTTGGATAACATTATTGATTGTATTAATTTCATACAATCGTAATGGTGTTTTACAAGTGATATTATAACTACCAAAATCAACGGGAGTCCAGTTATATGTAAGAGTGTAAATTTCTTCGAATTGTAGGGTAGGAATACATGTAGAGTTTTTTATTTCGTCGTTTATTATTAAATAAAAGTACACGCTATTTTCAGGATCAGGGCCCTCGTTCGTTATGGTTGCGTTAATTAAATACGATTTATCAAGATATGTCTTAAATGGGACTTCTAGATCTACAGATAAATCTCTTTTAACTATGGCGAATTTTGTAACTCGATTATTACTGAGATAAAATTCTTCTGGTTTAGGAGGAACTATAGCTGTGAAATTAAAACTACCATACTGCTGAGGAGTCCAATCGTAATTGATTGTTTCATTATCTCCGGCCATTAAAATGGGTATATCAATATCCTCAACAATGCTATTATCACAATATAAATATAATTCAATATCTGACATGTCTTCTATACCTGAATTAAATACCGTTGCATTTATAGTATAAGTTTCTGAAATAACAGGATCGGTAGGAATTTCTAAAGAGACTTCTAAATCGTGATCGACTTTGAACATTGACAATTCGGGATCTCCGAATAAAGTAAACATTTCAAATTCTGTTAAGGTAGCAATTTCACTTGGAGTCCATGGATATCCAGCACCGCCAGTTAAATAATATTTATCGTACATATACATTTTTCCAAAATTTAGAATATGTCCTAGTTTAGCTGATTTACCTACATTATTGTCGTAAGAAGATTGATACTCTGGCCAAATTGCTGCTATAAATCCTTTATCTAATTCATCGTTATATCCACTATAACTCACTCTGGTAGAGCCAATGACTCCTACTACACCTTTATTTTCTGCCTTTAATATTGTTTCAGTAAAACAATCTTGGGTATAATCAAATCGTCCAGAAAGACAATTCATTGAAAACATTACAGGTAGCTTATCACCATTGTTTAACTCATCTATATCACTTACAGTAAAACTAGGATTACTCCATCCGTTCCAATCTCCATGATCTCTATGATTGACTAAAAATGTACCATAATTTATTGCATTAATAACATCTTGAGTTGTTCCTGTATATGGATATCCATTGTATATTTTCGTAATATCATAATCCAATGTATCAAGAAAACTGCTTATGTTCTCACATGTATCAATAAAGAAGCGTCCAGACTGTTCATATGCTGCCATTGTAATATTTTTTCGCCAAGGATCATTCTGATTAAAATTTTGCTCGTAATTAATGATTTTATCTACAACAACATTCAATTCAGCTTCAGTTTTAACCGGTAATCTCCCCATAAATACATCTGGAAAATAATCACTACCATCAAGTGTAGCATAATAAAGATCTGTAGCAGTTAAAGTTCCATGATAAGGATGTATCGTTTTATAATGTGGAGGTAAAAGTTCTGAATCACCCACCAGAAGAAGATAAGTTGGAGCAGGGCTCCACGTATCGTAAGCGTCTTGAATGTAATCTGCTATATCGTCAGCACTCGGATTAACACTAATATCGGATAAATTCACTATTTCAGTTAATAATCCTTTATCTGATTTATGTTGAGCTAAAGGAATTAATTCCTCATAAAAATTATCTGGTGCAATTATCAAGTAATCAGCTCCATCAGCATCAATCTGAGGAGCTAAAGACCAATCTCTATCAATAGATGAATCGTAATTAAGATATATAGATTCAAAAAAAGAAGCATATTCCTCTGAGTCATATCGAGCCATATCGTCGAAGTATTGGGTCTTTTCTTTTTCATTATTTTCTCGACTTAAATACTTTATGTCTATTTCAAGCTCATTGTATACTCTTAAAATTTTAGTTACGGGATTATATATAACAGGACAAACAATTAAAAGAGCAGTGCGATGACCCCTTATAATTCCTACATCTTGAAGTTCTACAATCTTGTTAGGGAAAAATTGATTTACTTCGTAAAAAGTAGTGTTTTTTTCAACGCTTAATTCTCTATCATCACACTCCGCAATGCTTTCTTGAAAAGGAAAAATATTGTATCCATTTTCTTCAACATAAGTCGATTTTTTCACTACAACATCAAGTTCTACAGAATTAGGAACATCTAAATATAACGCTTTCATTGGAAGTTCGGGGTTTCCCACATCTGCGAGATGTCCACCTTCCTTTATGGATATTTTTTGATAAATCTCTCCAGAAGGATCTTCAACCTTCTCGACGATTATGTCTGATAAGGAAAAACTAATAATTAACCCTTGATCGTCTTCTTTTAAGATTTTAATTTCAGGAGGTGATGCCTCTTCTCTATAGCCTATTTGACTCTCGTCTACAATGTTTAAATCTCCTGTTTCAGACCTTACATCTAAATCGTTGGTCTCAAGAGATAAATCATTATTATCAGAACTCTTAGAAAATGCTTCATCCACCAATGCTAGTTCATTATCATCTTGGTTATCACTATCACTAAAAGAATTTAAATTTATATTAGATGTAATTAAAGGATTAATTACAATTGACGATAAGATT
>JBHLLE010000014.1:0-15083 GCA_048885945.1 Candidatus Hermodarchaeota archaeon
TTATGGAGAACGTTCCCGGGATTTTATCAATGGGAAAAGGCGAAGTAGTAAAAAAAGTTAAAAAAATGTATAAAGATGTGGGCTATGTTTGTAGAATGGAAAGATTATTAGCTGCGCATTACGGAGTTCCGCAATTAAGACAAAGAGTTTTTTTCATAGGAACTCAAGACAAAAAGGTTAAAAACTTAAAAATTCAGAAGACGCATAGAGAGGACTTAAAGCAAACAACTCTTTTCGAAGAAGACGCAAACCACGCCTATTTGAAAGTAAAAGACGCGATTTCGGACATTCTTGACGAGCTTCCTTTTACAGACGATTATTCAGACGACTCGACGATACCGTATTCAAATCCTCCTCAAACTAAATACCAAGAATATTTAAGAAAGGATTCTAACGCTCTTTACGAGCATTTCGCTCCAAGTCACGGCGAATTAGTAGTAAAACGAATTTCCTTTATTAAACAAGGGGAGAATCACGAATCTCTACCAGAAGAATACAAGTTAAAGAGCGGGTATCCGAATATTTACGGGAGATTACATTTAAATAGACCTGCCGACACGATAACGGGAAATTGCGGTTGCGTTAGCGCCCCTGGCAGATTCATTCACCCTACGAAGCACCGAGCAATCTCTGTCAGAGAGGCTGCGAGGTTTCAATCGTTTCCAGATCACTACCGCTTTTTTGGGAACATGACGGAAAGATACAAACAAGTGGGAAACGCGGTTCCTCCTCTTTTAGCATATGCAGTCGCGAAAGCGATAAAACAACTTGCGATTGATTAATGTTCTAATAAGTTAAATAGTGTTATTTTTTGATAATACTTAACATTTTATCAATATGTTATTTAAACGAACAATAACTAGAGATTGGACAGGTTTCGCATTTTGGGTTGGTTTTTCTACATATTTGATTTCCAAGATCCAGAATTGCCCAGTAGAAAAATTTGCACTCGCCCTTTGGGAGTAGTTGATCGAGCTTTTCTTGGATAAACTCAACCTTAACTTTAGCGTCGGTACCTTTAAACACTCTTGAGACGATCCTTTTTATGTTTACATCGTAGAAAAAAGTGCGTTTATTTAATCCAAAACATAAATACGCGTTGCTAACGTAGTCGGCGATTCCGTTTATTTTTTTCAGGGTTTCAGGACTTTCTGGAATTGTCCCTTTACAATCTTTAACAACTAAATTACTTAGGTTTTTTAAAATCTTAGCTCTCTTATTTGATAACCCTAAACTTTTGATGTCTTGTTGGAGTTCGTCGATATCTGAATTAAAAATTTTCTCGAAACTGTCGTATTTTTGGAAGAATTGACGGTATAGGTTCGAAACATTAGAAGCAATGGTTTTTTGAAGTAAGATTTCCGTGATTAAAATTTCAAACAAATTTTTAGTTTTTCTCCAAGGATACTTAGGATCATTTGCTTCTGACCATTTTAAGAGCTTTTCTCTAATCTCTTTGGGATTTTTTTTAGGGAGCATGTTTTAAAAGTAAATAAATCGTCATTCTTAAATTATTTAACTTAATAACCACATAATAGATATTAATATAGAGTAAACAACTTGAAATTCAAATTTCAACATTGAAAAACATTAATATTTTTAATTTTCAAGGAATTCTTTGAACTGTTTAAATTGGATTTCGTTTTCTTTGAGCTCAATTTTCTTTAAAAACGATTTAGTGAATATTTTATTCTTCTTCAAGAATTTGAGAGCCTCTGAAAAGATAAAATCTTTTTGTTCTTTAGGATTTTTGGTGGAATCGTCAATATTGAGTTTGTATTTCCAAGCTAAATCAATCATTTTCGTTATAATGTTTTTTATCGTTTCTGATCCGAGAATTATATATTCCTTTTCAATGTTTGGCACCTGCCAACTTTCCATTATTCTTTTTTCTATTAAATCTTTGTAATGTTTGTTGATTTCGTACCCAATCCCTTTTCTATTTAATAATCTACACACTTTTAATGTAGTTCCAGAGCCTAAAAAGGGATCAAGCACGGTTTCCCCTTCCACTGTGTGCATACGGATTAATCTAAATGGGATATCTTCTGGAAAAGGAGCAGAGTGCCCAAAAATATTTTTTCCCTTACTATTTATTTTAATTACGGGATTAATATCGTCCCAAATACACCTTACAGCCCAATGACGCCATTCTTCTTTTTTCAGTTCGCTCTTTTTTAATAGTTCTTTATCTGTTTTTCTCGTGTTGCCTCGTTTAACCCACACGAAAATCTGTTCAAACGAGGTATTAGACGCAATATTGGTTGGTTTAGGATAGCTACCCCACGAGACATTATTCACGTAAGCGGATTTATCCCAATAATGCATCCCGCTCAGGTAAAGATCGTTAGTTCTCATAAACTTTTCTACATCGAATATTATATTTTGAATAACCCGTCTATTAAACCCGGAAGTATCGCTACTGATTGGTAAAGGTTGCACATTTATGGCGATTTTACCGTTGGGTTGGAGAACGCGTACGCTTTCTTTCCAGACTTTATTAAGCGATTCGATATATTGTCTATACGATTGACCAAATCCGATTTGATCGACTTTTCCGTAATCTCTTACGTTCCAATAAGGCGGAGAAGTTACGACGAGGGTAACTGAGTTTGACTCAACTTCTTCCATGCTCTCGGCTGACTTGAAATAGACCGTCTGATTTGCAAACTCCATTTTTATCAGTCCATGTTAACTTGTAGAAATATATAAAAAAAATTAGTTATCAATATAAAAATAAAGTTAAAGTAAAATATATACAAGTAATTAAAATAGTAGAATTAATTTCTAAATAAATCACAAAATTCAGGCTTTCTAACTATTTTTAAATAGTTAATTACATAATTATAGGAGGAGGAGCAGAATTGAATTCTTCAGTACGCTTAACTTTTTTAGGAGGAGTAAACGAAATTGGGGGTAATATTGTATTTTTAGAAGATTTTGCGTACGATGTAAAGATTTTCATTGATTTCGGAATTTCAATTGATGATTATTATGGAAATTACGAGCGTGGAGATCACCCTTCGTCAATAAGCGAATTAATCGAGTTAGGATTAATCCCGAACGAAGACGACGTTAAAATTCATAATTTGTACACAAACGAGTTTAGCAATATAAAAGTAAAGAATCAAACTGAAGAAAAAAGCGAAGAAAAATCTATAGATTACCTAAATCCTTCAAATTTAGACGCTATTTTGATTTCACATTCTCACAAAGACCATTACTTGGGTCTTTCGTTTGTTAATCGTTCCATACCGATTTATACGGGTGTGGTTACTAAGAAAATAATCGAGGCGTTTTACAAATCTTCCAGACCTACTATAGATAACAATTTTGAAGGACTTAATTGGAAGATTTTTAGGACGGGAGTGATAATAGATATTAATAGTCTGAAAATCGTTCCGTATCACGTAGATCACTCAATCCCGGCGGCATACGGGTTTATTATCTATACTTCGGCAGGTCCAATTGTGTATACGGGAGATTTCAGAATGCACGGGCCACTATCCAATATGACCGAAGAATTCCTTCAAGAAGTAAAGACCAATAAGGCATTCTTGGCCAGTAGCGATCTTTCAGAAGAACAAAGAAATTTGGTTTCTAAAGGGGTGAAAGTCTTAATTTGCGAAGGTACTAGAATTCACAAAGGTGCAGTGGAATCTGAGCGAGAAGTAGAAGATAATCTAAATAGCTTATTTGAAAGGAATCCCTTTGATTTTATCTTAGTAAAATACGACCGAATAGATTGGGATCGATTTAGAACTTTTTCTCACATCGCAAAAAGATACGGATGGAAGTATATAATTACAGAAATGGACGCTTATTTTTACTATCTCCTAAATAAAGACGCGATTCACGAAACTATGATGGATCCGAATATACTTAAAGACGAACATATTTACATTTTGAAACAAGGTGACGCTAGATCTGAATGGCAAGAAAATATTCGCCAAGTCATATATAAGAACAATCAAGAGCATCGATTTTTGAGTTACCGAGATTTGAAGCAATTAGAAGGTAAACACATAGTATATATCACTTATCTTAGTTCTTTTTTAACGAATAATCTCAACTTTGATTTAAAAGGCCTATTTATCACCTCAGCAATTGATCCTTACGCGGAGGAATTTTTCGATAATATAGACACCATTAAAAATAGATTAGCTCAATTTGGAATTCCTTCGTATCGAATTCACGCGTCCGGGCATGCTACCCCTCACGATTTAATCAATTTTATCGAAGAGGCCAACCCCGAACTTTTAATTCCAATCCATACAAAGCACCCAGAATTTTTTGAGAAATTATTCAAAAATTCTGAGATTAAGGTAATTTTACCCGAAAAAAACGGTCAAATGAGCGTCTAATGTTAAACCTATAAAATAAAATATATATAAAATCATTTATTCGTCAGACTTTTTTCCTTTAAAAATATGTATTATTCAATAGTTCGTAAATAGATTGATTAAAAGAAAATTAAATTGTACTAAATAGGACGTAGAAGAGAGGATACTTTTGACAAAAGAGATATTCGTATTTGATATAGACGGTTGCGTTATGCCTCCAATCATTTCTAATTTCGTCGAAAACGGAGAAACGAGAGACGAATTAATAAAGAACGCTCTAAAGAAAGGTGCCGAGATCCACCTATATGCTGAATTTGTTAAATATTACGAAAAACATTGTAAAAAAGCGGACTCTGTTTTATTTATAACGGGAAGGAAAAAAAGCGAATTTGGCGAATTGACGGAAATTCAACTAAAATCTTTAAAAAACGCGAGAGAGTTTGAAATTATCTACTATCCCGAAGAACTTCACCATACGCCTGACGAATATTTTGAGTGGAAATCGAATAAGATACAAAAAATTGTGAATGGATATATTGATAAAAATAATTCAATGGGAAAGCTCACAAAAAAAAGTACTTTCAACATATTTGACGACTTGAACGAGTACTTTCCTATTTTGAAAAAATTTTTTATAAAAAAAGGATTAAAAATTAATTTGGTTTTAATCGAAGGAGAAGAGAGTTGGAAAGTCTTTAGACAATGAAATAATAAGTAATTGTTTATTTTGTTATAAAACCTTATTTCCAAGTCACCTTTCTAAGATTTTAGGATAGAATTTCAAAATTTATTAAATATACGGCAATCTAAAAAGAGGAAAAGAAAAATAGGAGCGGTAGGATTCGAACCTACGAGAACCAACTTCCAAAGCTGGGATGCTAACCAGGCTACATTACGCTCCTCTCTTTCGACGCTTCTGGAGGGATTCGAACCCTCGTTAAAAAGCTGAGAACCTTTCGTCCTTGACCGAGCTAGACCACAGAAGCTTTTAATAAACGATACCTCCATCGGGATTTGAACCCGAGTACGCGGGTAGAAAGCCCACGCTGATTGGCCGGACTACATTATGGAGGCGTATTTTAGAGCACGTGAGAGGATTCGAACCTCTATCGAACAAATCTGCTGTCTGTCGCCTAAAGCCGTTCAGCCACACGTGCGTTTCTGAAGTTGAAGGCACTGGGAGGATTTGAACCCCCGACCGGCCACTTACAAGGAAGCTGCTTTTACCAAACTCAGCTACAGTGCCTTTTTATGTATGCGGGATGAGGGATTTGAACCCTCGTGAACCACTTGGAAGGCGGGGCTGATACCAGGCTACATTAATCCCGCACGATAGCGACGGTACCGGAATTTGAATCCGGGTTGAGCGGGCGACAACCGCTAGTACTCGCCAAGCTATACTATACCGTCTTTTTATGGTCCCACCAACACGATTTGAACGTGTATCAAAAGGGTTACGGCCTCCTGCTTTTCCAGATTAAGCTATGGTGGGATTATTAATAAAAAACTCCCGGAAAGATTCGAACTTTCGTTACCGAGTCCAAGGCTCGGAGTGCTTGGCCTCTACACTACGGGAGTATTATATTTCTAATTACCATATCACCTTCCCATTCTGTACCAGTGGTCGTTTCGAGACGACTTATTTCCTATCTTGTTAAACACCTCCTTTTTATTTTTTAGGCAATTACTTATTAATACCTATGGAGCTGGTAGGATTTGAACCCACAACACACGGCGTGCAAAACCGCCACTCTTCCTTTGAGTTACAGCCCCTTACCTTATTTAATTTAGAGGGCTCGGTGAGAGACTCGAACTCCCACCTGTTGGATCACGACCAACAATTCTACCCTTAAACCAACCGAGCCGCTTCTTTTTGGTAGTCGCTAGATTGTTAAGAAACCCGTCCCTTTTTACACAAGTAAAAATCGTAGAGGAGTTATTACAATATAAGGTTAAAGAGAGAATCGTAAAGGTTGAAAGAATTTATAAGAAAAACAAAGAAATCGAAAAGAGACGGGTATCTATGCTTATTTGTGATAGCGTTCGCTACAATATTGCCCCTGCGTGGGGGCGCCGCTATCTAGCAATGTCCTATTTGACATAATTACTCGTCTCATATTATTAATAATAACACAACTTAACAATTTAAATTTTATGGTCGGGTTGAGTTTGCAAGATTCAATGGGAAATAAATGGGCAATTTTGGACCGTTTTAAATAACAACATTTATATACTACAATTGTCATATATACTTAATATGGAATATCGAAGAATTAAGATCAGGTCGTTCCGACGGATATTGAGGTCCGTCAGTAATAAAAAACTTTTATGGTAATTCCATAAAGACATCCTGATACATTCGACGAATTCCTACTTATCCTATCTACTTAACACTTTTTATTTATCTCTTTGTTCTCATCTCCTCTTTAGAATTGATCTTGAAATTAGGATGTCAAAATCAACCACGCCTCCGTAGCATAATTGGTAGTGTACCAGGTTGTTACCCTGCGGTGTATATGTTCGAATCATATCGGGGGCGTTTAAATATTTAATAAACAAAGCGTGCAGATGTAGTTTAACTGGGAAAATCCTCGACCGAAGCTCGAAGGATGGAGGTTCAAGTCCTCCCGTCTGCATACAGCTCTTTGGAGCGTAGTGCATTGGAAAAAAAAGGAGTATAGCTTAGCTTGGCAAAAGCGCTGTGCTTATAACGCAGAAATCGAGAGTTCAAATCTCTCTACTCCTACTCTGCCACAATATAATGGGCACCTAGCTTAGTCTGGCTTAGAGCAGATGGCTCTTAACCATCAGATCAAGGGTTCAAATCCCTTGGTGCCCTCTAGAATTGGAGTGTGGTCTAGCGGTATGACAGCTCTTTTACACGGAGCGGGTCGACGGTTCGAATCCGTCCACTCCAATGAGATATAGGGGCGTAGCCGAGTCGAGAAGGCGGCGGACTTCTGATCCGCAGGTCGTAGGTTCAAGTCCTACCGTCCCTATTATTATCCGTTAAGGGGGTGTAGCGTAGTGGTAGCGCAGTGGCCTCCAGAGCCAAAGGTCGTAGGTTCAATCCCTACTACCCCCATATTTAGTATAGTGGCGTAGTTTAGCCTGGTTTAGAGCACCGGTCTCATAAGCCGGAAATCGTAGGTTCAAATCCTACCGCCGCTATTAACGCAAATAAGCACCTGTGATCTAGCGGAAGGGTACTCGCCTTCGAAGCGAGGAAACGTAGGTTCAAATCCTACCAGGTGTATTCAAGGGAGTGTCGCTTAGCTAGGTTAGAGCACTGTGCTGATAACGCGGGCATCGAGAGTTCAAATCTCTCCACTCCTATTTAAAGGGCTATTGGCGTAGTGGCTAGCGCGGCAGGCCTTTAACCTGTGAATCGAGGGTTCGAGTCCCTCATAGCCCTAAAATGCAGGGATAGCCAAATTGGTAAGGCAGCAGGCCTAAGACCTGTGGCTTAGTGCTTGTGAGTTCGAGTCTCACTCCCTGTATTAAAATCAATAATATGCAGAAGTGCCTGAGTTGGTAAGGGACTGGCCTTAGGAGCCAGCGCTAAGTGCGTCGAAGGTTCAAGTCCTTCCTTCTGCATTAGAAAATCTTGAAAAAAAAAGTAGCTGAAATATTATTTCATCTACACTCATATATATGATAGGTTAGCAGAGTGGTGAATGCGCTGGATTGCTATTCCAGATACCCAATTGAGGGTACAAGGGTTCGAGTCCCTTACCTATCGTTATTGAAAGGCAAGTTGGCAGAGCGGTCGATTGCAGCGGGCTTGAGACTCGCAGTGGTTAACACCACCGGAGGTTCGAATCCTCTACTTGCCGTTATAACTTTTAAAAAAACACACAGAGTCTTAATATTATTTAATTAAAAAAAAGTTCATAATATAATGAAAACAGAATTAAGATATAGACTTGAAAAGGAAGAAATAAAAAAAATCTTTATAGACTTACAAAGCAGAGGCTATAATTTAAGAACACTTATGAAATTAATCCCTGGTTTTTCAGATACATTGTATAGAGGATATACATTCAGAGAAGATTCTTTTAAAAAACTGTGTAAAATCTATGGAAAACACATTAGCTATTCGATCAAAAGTAAAAACGATAATATTAAAACATTAAATATCGAAATTAATGATGATTTAGCAGAAATTGTTGGGATTTTACTTGGCGACGGAGGTATCGGTCATTATATAGATAATAGGAATAAGAACTTATTTATTATAGAAATAAGCTTTAATAGTATTGATGGGAAACCATATATATCATATGTAGATTTCTTACTTCAGAAAATATTCAATAAAAAACCTCATTTCCGGCAAAGAAAAGATAAGAATGCGGCTTATTTAAGATATCAGGATAAAAGTCTTTATTATTTCCTGTTAGAAATTGGATTAAAGAGCGGTAATAAAATAAAAACCCAGGTTAGCGTCCCTAAATGGATAATGCAGAAAAAATCATTTAAATTAAAATGTCTGAAAGGACTATTTGATACTGATGGTTCAATTTTTATTGATAAGAGATATGATTCAGTAATGTTGGAGTTTAGAAATCATTCTCAACCATTGCTAGATGATTTTAGGAAGATGTGCAGAGATGTTGGTATTAATCCATCTCCAAAAGGAAATAACAGAGTTAAAATACAATCAAAAAAAGAAGTTAAAAAATTTTTAGACCTCGTTCAACCATTCAAATGGTTAATGAAATTGAGATATAATCCTAGTATAGAAAATAAGTTAAAGTATAAAATTAATAGAAATTAATTCCCCTTTTGCTCTTCTTTTGGCAAATCCTACTCTCCGCGTTAACAAAAAAATAAAACTCTAAAAAAAAACACTATTTTATGGTATATTTTTTGGTCATTTTATCCAAAAATTCGTCCAGCCCGATTCTTGGTTCTCCTTTGAGTCCATCAAAATAGTACTCTCCATAGTCGTTTTCGAGGTTATAAAACTCGTTGGCCAACCGCATGGACATGGTATTTATGGCGTTTTTAGTGAGAGCTAATATTTCGGTTGACTTTCGCGAAAGTTCTTTAGCGTAATTTTTGACCGCATTGGGCAGATCTTCGGGAGGATCGACTATTTGATTAATTACACCCCAGGAATTGAATTCTTCAAGACTTATTTTCCTTCCCGTGAAAAGCATATCCTTTGCTCTTGCGACACCCAAAAGATTTACGGCTCCAACCGTGGGACCCGTCGCAGGGAAAATTCCAGGTCCTATGATTAACTCGGGTAATTGAAAAAAGATATCCTTCTTGTTGGCCACGATCCTAACGTCTGCGTGTAGTGTCATGATAGTGCCTGTTCCAACTGCGGATCCTTGAATCTGCATGATCACGGGTTTCTTAAGGAAGTGGATTTTTTTAGAGATGCGTGCTCCATCGTTGAGTAAAATATCGATATTTTTTTGGTCTACGGTTTGAAACATTGCTAAATCCCATCCCGCGCAAAACACATCGTCCCCCGTGCTTCGTATTACTAAGCATCGTACTTTAGGATCAGCATCCACCTGGTCCAAATAGTCGAGGAACTTGTAGATCATTGGCACTTCAATCGCATGTTTCTTTTCCGGATTATTGATGGTAATATAGGCAACTTTTCCCTTCCTTTCCAGCGTTAATTTTTCTTGTTGCTCGCTCATTTTTAATCAATACCGTTCAGTTTTAGGTTCTTATACATTTTAATGTATTTTTCTAACCGTACAAATACATTTTGATATATCTAAGTACGTCTTGGTTCAATAAATAGTTTTCAGATATACTTGATCTCAACTTAGAAATTCAAATAAAAAAAAGAGAGTTAATGCTTGAGATTTTAACCTTCGGGCACTGGTTTTCCGAGAATCTTAAAGGCTTCGCCCATGTCTAAATACGTTTTTATTTCGTAGCGATATCCTTCAATATTCGCGTATTCGTGCATAAATGCTGCATAGTGCTTAAAAGCAGCAGAAAATTTCCCATCAGGAATATCGTAGACGGAAATAGTTTCATAACCATCTTTAGTGGCTCTAACCCCGAGTCGCAATACTCTTTTCATTACAGATTTATCGTATGGATACTTTTTAAGTGCTCTTAAATACGATTCTTCAACTTCAGATTGTTTATGTTGAGGGTATGTTCCAGAAATTACTATTAATACCATATATAACACTACCTATTGACATTTCTGTTAAAACATTGGATTAGTGATAAAGTAAGATAAAGTTATATATAAAGTTTAGTTGACATATCTGGGATAAGAAAAAGATTTCTAAGGTTTCTATTGCAATTTTTATTTATTCTGTTCGATTACACATTGGTTTTTGTAAACAATAAATAATTTGCGATATATCTCTTCAAAATAAGTTAAAATATTTTAATTTCTAAACAAAATTTAAGAGCATTAAAATAATAGGTGTTCTCGTATTATATTTCTTGATGGTAAGTAAAAAAATCGAGCTTGAACCAATAGGAATAGTACACTCCCCGCTTAAATCTCTCGGCAGAAATCCCGTTCAACCTTCTTTTTCTGAGGTCGAAGGCACTATTGAAATTTTAGAGAAATTTGTTGCGGGTTTAAAAGATCTTGAGGGCTTTGAATATATCATTTGTTTGTGCTACCTTCATTTAGTTAAGAATCCCGTACCCTTGCAATCTACAACTCATTGGGATAACGAAAAGCACGGAATCTTCGCAATTCGTTCACAGTGGCGTCCAAATCCAATTGGATTTTCCATTCTAAAGCTCATGGGCGTAGAAAAGAACGTACTAAAGGTTAAAAATCTGGACATAATTGATCAAACCCCTGTATTGGATATCAAACCGTTTATTCCTCCCATTGATAATCGAGAGACCGAGAAAATTGGCTGGATTAGAGGAAAATTTTAACTTTTGAAGAAAAATTAAATTATGGGAAGAAAAAAAGAAAAAGACGCAAAATATAAATACTTTCATATCGTAACTCTCAATTATCTATGAAAAAAATATTATACTAAAAAAACCGATTACCTAACACGTTAAAAATCAGTAATATTTCATTCATAGCATTAAGAAGCATTTATAGATGATAAAAAAAATGGATTCAAACGAAAACGATATAGCATCTTTTTCTGCCTATTGCGGATACTGTGGTGCTAAAATAGCCTGGAAAGGAACTGGAAAAAGAATAGGGAAAAGAACTTGGAAAAGGAGAATAGTAGTACATATAAATATTTGTCAAGAGCCACCTATTATATATTTCTGTAATCAGAGATGTAAATTAAATTGGATTTTCAAGAGCCCCGATTTGGAACTCGATAAAAAAAACAAAAATAATTCTCTTAAAATGGAAGATAATTCTAGTTTTTATAATGGTCTAATTGAGGATAACACAAAAGAGTTAAAGAATTACTTAAAAGATAATAAGATAAAAATAATCAGGCAAGCATAACTACTATTTATCGTTTCTATTTTTCAAATCTTTTTATTAGGATTAAATCGTTATCTTCTTTAGATATTTATAATTAAACTTAGATTTGTAATTTGAAGAAAAAATCTATTGTGAATAATTACTAATTATTACCCTAGCACTAAGGTTATGTTACTAATCTTATGTAATAAAGTAAAAAATATGATTTACGCTTAGTTGGCCTAAAAAACCTTCTATAGATTTTGATATTAGATAATTTTAAACTGTTCTAAATTCAGTTATAGTTATTTACTCTTTCTGTTCTTCTTGCACTATTTTTTCTATTTGCTCTATCTGCTTTTTATGAATTATTCTTTTTGAAAATAGTTGCTTCTTCCACGCAATTATGAGTGCTACGCTTCCTACAGCAATTGACGATAAAATTATAATGAGGAGAGGAATAAATGAAACTTCGTCAGTTTCTTTCCCATTATTACCATGATCACCCACACCACCAGCACCAGTTTTAAAAATACTACCACTTTCACTTGGAACATAACTTGCAATTAATTGAGGTCT
Source organism: Candidatus Hermodarchaeota archaeon (assembly GCA_048885945.1). Lineage (GTDB taxonomy): Archaea > Asgardarchaeota > Lokiarchaeia > Sigyniarchaeales > SOKP01 > LW40-45. The sequence continues at coordinate 12,307 of JBHLLE010000014.1, forward strand.
ACGTTCAGGTTCAGAGTCTTCTCTAGAATCTATATTACAAAAACCCATCCCTGAATATTTACCACATACACAAATACTTATCCCGTCTCTGTCTGCTATATATTCTAGAAGATCAATTACATAATATCCAGAGGTTTCGATGGTAAGTTCTGTAACAAATTCTCCTAAACATGGACAGTTATCCCAAGTTAATGTATATTCATCCCATATTGTGTCTTCGATAATATATATTTCAAATTCCATTTTATGATATACAGCCCAAAAATATAATTTAACTTCAGCACCGGTATATTCGCCTAAGTCAGGATTAATAGGAAAATAAAAATACACGTGGGTTGAACGACACCAACACTTTCCTGCTTTTAAATTATCAACCTCGCCAAAATTTGAGTTCTTACATTTAGAATCCGTATAACTATCCTTAGTGGCATCGATAGAAACTTCGGTAGCTGTTTTAGGTTCTTTATTTGTTTGTACGGGTTGTACGAATGAGACAGCAATTAGTAAATATAGACTTAGTATTAAGACCGTTAATTTTTTCAAAATTCCACCCTTTTTTACAAATTAGTCAATTTTTGACATGTATTAATATTCAAATTATCTATATAAATGTTAGTTCTTTCGCATCTTTTGGAAGTATATTTTTTTGAATTAAGAGGTCGTGCATCTTTTAAGTCTGCAGATTAGTTTTAAATGAATCTAAAAACAAAATTTTTTTCCTTCAATCTTAAACTCTAGATCGATTAAAAAATTTTTAATCGGAAAGATATAAGCCCAAATTCAAAAGGATTTTTAAAACATAAATATTGATTATTAAAAAATAATTAATAAAAACTATTATTAGGTAAATATATGATTAAAAAGCTTAATGAAAACAAAATTCTATGGCTCATTAATTCCATTTTATCTTTAATAGTTGCACTTATTGGAGTCTTTAATCCTAATGTTTATAATAAGGTCATACTTCAGGAATTGATACCTGGAGTTCTTTACCAGGATGTAACGACTATAATTGCATCGATTATTACTTTAATTTTAACTGTTCGAATTAAAGAAGAAGATTCAAAGCTTCAGATAATAATATTGGGAATTCTCGGATACTTTTTTTATGCATATGGAATTTACGTTATCGAACGCGTTTATACGATTTTATATTTTGCATATATGGCAATTTTAGGCCTTTCTTTTTTTTCCATGGTGATTTTTGTTGCAAGTATTCGTCAAGAGATTCTAAAAGACATAAAACAAACTAAATCCATTCAGTACGCTTCTGTGGGATATTTACTTTTTGTATCCGCAGTATTTTACCTTCTCTGGATTATTCAACTTCTACCTTTAATCCTATCTGGTAATAGAATTGATTTTTATTATTCGATTTATATTTTGGATCTCTGTTTTGTTTTTCCAGCATTTATCATAATTGCTGTGATGACTGCAAAAAATGAAAACTTGGGTTTGTTATTGATTCCGGCTCCATTAGTTTTCGGATTTACTTTACTTTTTCCACTTGCTCTAGGCGAAATATTTAAACCGCTTTTGTTTAACCTACCCATGGATTTAGGAGGTATGTTGTTGTTTCTCTGTGTATCAAGCGCGTTCTTAATACTAGCTATTGTCTATTTACAAAACCTAACACTTAATCCGCAATAATATATTTAAGCGTAATATCTTTTTTTTAATTTAAAATACAATCTTAAAATTTTAGATTATAAAAATATGTATATAAATATAAATAAATTATAAAGGGCAAGTGGATACAGTATGGAACGCATTATGATTTTCGTAGATAATAGCAACATCTTCAAGGGTTTTCAGAAATTTAATATTAAGGTAGACTATGAAACATTAAAGAAGGTAATAACTCGTGGTCGAAAATTGGAAGATATTTTCTTGTATGAAGGTATCGTCTATCCCATCAGTCCAGAGAAAAAAAAATGGTATGAGGATCTAAGCAAAAAGAGCGACTATGTCATTAAGGCGAGTTTTGATAAACGTACGGATCAGGAAGCTTTTGAAAAGAAAATTGACATTCAAATCGCAATTGATATGATCTCGCTTGCCTACGAGAATGCCTACGATATTGTCGTATTAGTTTCAGGCGATGGCGATTTTATACCCGTTGTCAAAAAATTGAAAGAATTGGGTAAGAAAGTAGAAGTATGGGCTTTTAGATATTCTTTGGCAAACGCGTTAAAGGAGGAACTCGACCAAGAAAATATATTCTATATCGACGATATATTAAACGAAATCAAGCTGTAAGAAGCGCACTATTTTTAAAGTTCGTTTCACAAACCTCTTTCATTTTATTCTTGAGATTTTAACTAAACACAAAGCAAATGTTTTTAAAACCTAAATTTATGATGGGGTTGAGAGGATAATAATTTACTTTTTTGTAGAACTCTCACCTTTTTTATAGTTCCATTGAGGTATTATATTGGGTTTACATTAATAAAATAAAGCATGGGGTTGTGGTTTCATTCCATTTGAAAAGTTAGAATATAAAGAGACGGTGTGGGCACTTTCAGATAAGATTCTTGCCGACATTTACCAGTTAGAATTGAGTAAAGCCTATTTGATAAAAATTTGCGATATTTCAAACGGAAAAAAGGATTTAATTGTCACTAAATTACGATATGTGGAAGACGGCTACGATTACAATAACATTAAGAACGAAATTAGGACCAATTTTTTTAACGAAGCTTATCTAATATTGCACGCATCATCTTAAAGATAATTTTAATCGTTATATACTTGAGATACAGCGTATCGAGCATTAT
>JBHLLE010000015.1:0-14929 GCA_048885945.1 Candidatus Hermodarchaeota archaeon
AAGGATATTAAGAAATATGGAACAGAAGATGATTTTCTTTTAAAAATTTTAAAAGCATTTGAACGTATTCATTGGATTAGAATCGAAAACGAAGAGTATTTCGAATTTCAAATTAAATTATCGAAAGAAAAATATGGTGAAGATATTGATTTTCTTTTAGAATACCTTTCTAAATATTCCAAAATCTCAAAACGTAATGAAATTTATTATTTAGAACTTGAAAAATAAAAATTGAAAAAACATTTTGTAAATCCTTTTTATTGAAATTTAAATTCTAAATTATAAAGAGAGTACATTGATTAATAATAAATTCGTTTTGAAATCGATTCAAAAAAAATAATAAATTGAAAAGAAAATAATGATTAAATATGGAAAATTTTGACTATAAAAAAATAGGTCTCAAATGCGGACTTGAAATTCATCAGCAATTAGATTCTCACACAAAACTATTCTGTAGATGTCCTAATGAACTGCAAGGTACGCGAGAACCTGACTTCACGGTTAAACGATATATGAGACCCGTTTTAGGAGAGATGGGGACATACGATGAAGCGATGCTTACCGAGTATGAAAAAGGGATGAGTATTGTGTATGAATGTTACAATGATGTGGTATGTACGTATGAGTTAGATGAAACTCCTCCTTTTGAATGCAACGCTGAGGCAAGAAAAATTGCTATTGAGATCGCGGTACTTTTGAATTCTAATGTTATTGAAGAAATGCATGTGTGCAGAAAAAATTATCTAGACGGTAGCGTTCCCTGTGGTTTTCAAAGAACTATGATATTAGCGAAGGATGGATTTATTGAGCTAGAAAATGGTAAAAAAGTTGGAATTGATATTGTCTGCCTAGAAGAAGACGCTGCTAGAAAAATAAAAACAGAAAATAAAACAAATTATTTTAGAATCGATCGTTTAGGTATTCCTTTAGTGGAAGTTACAACTAAGCCTGATATAAACGACCCGAAGGAATGTCGAGAATGTGCTGAAAGACTTGGCTTGTTGCTCTGGTCAACAAAAGTTAAAAAAGTTCTGGGTTCCATCAGACAGGATGTTAATGTAAGTATTAAAGATGGGACAAGAATAGAAATAAAAGGAGTACAAAAATTAGACTGGATCCCTATTTTAATTAATCACGAAATCTCAAGGCAACTTGGGTTAATTGAGATTAAAAAAGAATTACAAAAAAGGAATTTAAGTGAAAACGAAATTGCTGTCAAGCCTATTGATTTAACTAAAATTCTATCAAACACTAAATGTGGATTTATCGAAAAAGGTATAAAAACCGGAAAAAAATTATATGGCATTAATTTTAAGGGATTTAAAGAAATTTTTGGAAAAGAATTAATGGAAGATTATAGATTCGGTACCGAAGTTGCGAGCAAGGTAAAATCAATTTCAGGATTAAAAGGATTAATTCATTCTGACGAAAATTTAAAAAAGTATAAATTTTCGGTTGAAGATATAAAGCTAATTAAGAAATCCTTGAAATCAAATGATAATGATTGTTTTATATTAATCTTGGGCTCTAAAGAAGAGGTAGACAAAGCTTGTAAGGTAATAATTAACCGAGTTAAGTATGCTTTCAAAGGTGTACCTCCTGAAACACGTAGAGCATTAGAGAATTATAATACTGAATTTTTAAGAGAATTGCATGGGGGAGCGAGATTATATCCTGATACTGATTCCCAAGCTATAACAAATTCTAAGGAGGATATTAACGAAATAAAAACTCACCTTCCAGATTATCCTTGGATAACAATTAAAGATTATTCTCAAAAGTATAAGATAGAAGAAAGACAGATTAAAGATTTATTTTTTACAGGATATTTAGATTTATTTAACGAGCTTATAAGAGTTTATTCCAAAAATCCCATTTTAATTATTACAACTTTATTAGAAACTTCTACTGCTCTCAGAAGAGATGGAAAAAACATAGATAATATTAAAGATTCAGATTACGTCGAAATATTTACTCTTCTAAAGAATAAGGAAATTGGCAAAGAAGCCATTGAGGAATTTATGATTATGAAAGCTGATAAACCTGATTTAACCATTGAACAAATAAAAAACGAACTTAAAATCGAAAAAGTATCTCCAGAAGAATTGAAACAACTCGTATCTAAAATTATTACTAAAAATTTAAACATTATAAAGGAAAAAGAAATGAGAGCAATGGGTCCCTTGATGGGTGAAGTGATGAAAGAAGTAAGAGGGAAAATCGATGGGAAAATTGTTTCAAACGAATTAAAAAGTCAAATTCAGACAAAACTTAAGGAGTTGAAATAAATGTCAGAAGAATTAAAAGGATACAAAGGTTTAGGAAAAGAAATCTTAAAAAAAAATAAAATATCCCTATGGGATATTGTTAAAATTAACACTAACAAGGGAGATTATGAAGGAATTGTACTCCCTCGAAATGAATACTCCACTGCTGATTATATAGAAATAAAACTAGAAAACAATTATAATATAGGTATTCACGCAAAAAATGTAATAAAAATTGAAAAAATTGGAAAGAGAGAAGCTCATTATAAAATTCCCGAAAAAACGTTCCCTAAGAACAAAAAACTTCCAAATATTAAACTATTAGGAACTGGAGGCACTGTGGCTTCAAGATTAGACTATACGACAGGAGCAGTAATTCCCTCCTTTACTCCCGGAGAACTATTTAGTGCTGTTCCTGAATTAGCCGAAATATGCAATCTTGAAACTGAAATAGTATTTGAAATTCTTTCGGAAAACATGAGACCCGAATTTTGGCAACAATTAGCTCTTAAAATTGAAAAATCTGCTAACTCCGGAATAGATGGTGTTATTATTGGTCATGGAACAGATACTATGAGTTTTACTTCTGCCGCCTTATCTTTCATGTTAAAAGATCTCTCTATTCCGGTCGTCCTAGTAGGAAGTCAGAGAAGTTCCGACCGACCCTCCTCTGATGCCGCTATGAATCTAATCAATGCTTCTACTCTAGCCACATTTGACATCGCTGAAGTAGTAGTATCGATGCTAGGATCAATGTCTCATAACTATGGCTTAATTCATAGAGGGACTTTAGTACGAAAAATGCATTCGTCCTATAGAGCCACCTTTCGGACAATAGACGATATCCCATTAGGTATGATCCAAGAGAGACAAGTCAAGATGTTTAGTCAAAATTATAAAAAAAGAACAAGCTCTCAAACTCAAACTGCTACTAATTTTGAAAAAAAGGTCGCTCTTATATATTCTTATCCCGGACTCACTAGTGAGGTAATTGATTTCTATATAGATAAAGGATACAAAGGAATTGTTTTTGCGGGCACAGGATTAGGTCACGTGAGCACTGATATATATAATTCCGTAGAAAGGGCAATTGAAGAAGGAATAATTGTACTGATGACGACGCAAACTTTACATGGATTTGTTGGAATGAATGTATATTCAACTGGGAGAGAATTACAAAATCTTGGAGTCATTCCTGGCAAAAATATGCTCCCAGAAGTAGGATATGTTAAATTAGGATGGATTTTAGGACAAACAAAAGATCCAAAAGAAATCAGAGAACTGCTTACCACAAATATTGCTGGCGAAATTGTAGACCGCGAAATTCCCATCGCATTTAACTATAATATAGACCACCTACTAAAAAATAACAAAATCTAAATTTTATTAGTTTCTCTATTATAGGTACATTTCAGGTAGTGAACCTTTTTAGATTCCTACTTTTTATTAAATTATTCGAGAAAACAAAAAAAATTTAAACTTTTATTAATTAATTTCAACTAATTACTATTTTCCGTGAATTTCATGGGTAAGCGAATATTAGCACAAAGGAAAGGACAAGGAAATCTATGGGCTCGATCCCCTAGCCATAGACACATAGGAAGAATAAGATACCGGCCCTTTAAAGAAGGTGAGCAACAAATTAAGTTTAAAGTCTTAGAATTTGTACACGCACCTGGAAGAGGCGCCCCTGTAGCTAAAATAAAATACGAAGACGAACAAAAAGGTTTATGGCTCCCACCAGAAGGAATTTTTGAAGGTGATGAATTTTTTCAAGCAAAAGGAGGTCAACCTATTGAGGTTGGTAATATTTTACCTCTGAAAGAAATTCCTTTAGGTACCTTAGTCTTTAACATTGAAGGAATACCCCAAGATGGGGGAAAATTTGCGCGAGCGTCGGGAGTAGCTGCAATAGTTAGAAACAGAAGTAAAAACAAAGTTGAAGTGCTCTTTCGCTCGAAAAAAACCAAATGGTTCAACGAAAATTGCCTCTGCACCGTTGGAGTCGTTGCAGGCGGCGGTAGGACGGATAAACCATTTATTAAAGCGGGAAATAAATTTTACGCGTATCGTTCGAAAGCTAAAAAATGGCCTGTAGTTCGTGGAGTTACCATGAATGCGTGCTCACATCCTTACGGTGGAGGAGCTAAACAAAGCCCTCATAAACCCACCACAACAAGTAGGAATGCGCCTCCAGGTCGGAAGGTGGGTCAGATAGCTGCAAGGAGAACGGGCTATAGTAATTAATCTCCTTTACAACTTCACGAAACCAGAAAAAAATTACTTATTTTTTGCTCATTTATCCATTTATTATAATAAGTTAAGATTTCCTTTTCTGTTATGATTCTCTTTTTACTTCTTGAATTACTTCGTGAGTGCGCACTAATAACTTAAACGCAACTTCTGGATTTTGCCACCCTTGTAAACTGCAATCAGGGCCTACGTATTTCAATCTATCACCGTATAATTTCAGGGCTTCTAATAGGTTTTTTTTGATTTTTTCTTTAGAATCAATTAAGCTAAGTAATCCTTCGTATGTTTTAATTTCATCCCAAGTTTTTCCAGAATCGATTTTCTCCCCAATGATATTATCAATATTTGTTCTGGTTATCCCAACTCGCATGAATTTATCGTATTGATCCAGTTCTTTTTTAGGGATTTTATTTGTGGGATCAGACGCATATTCGCAGGTTAGTACATCAATATTCTTTGTTTTTAATGGTGTACTCGCCTGATTGAGAGTATGCAAGTGAATTTGATTTGTGGTGTTAATCCCCTCAAGAGATTTATCAAAGATATCTATAAGATCTTCTTCACTCACGTTAAAAAGATCTACATAACCAAAAGATGGTTCGTCTATGGAAATAATTGATGTTTTCACATATTTTGTATTAATAAGTGAGTTTTTAATGAATCTATTAATAGATTCAGAAAAATTATTTGCTAGATCGTGATAAATCGTGAAATTGTGCTTTTTTATGTACAATTCAATAGGACCTGTAATACAAATTTTAACTTTTAAAACTTTTCCTGTTTGTTCGTAATGTTCCTTAGCGAATTTATCCATTACAAACATTTCTGGGATATACGCTTTTTCATAATCAATCAGATCAGGCTCCGTTTCGTAATCATCAATGGGTTTTTGAAATTGTACGATCATATCCATAAGCTGTGGATAATTTATAATTTCTAGACCAGATTTCACCTTAAATTCAATCGCTTCATTAATTGGTCTAAAAAAATACTCGTTTATCCCCCGATGTTCTAATAAAAGATCTTCATTCTTATTTACGAGAGCTTTATATGCTGTCCAGTAGAACTGCTCAAAACGCTCTTTTCCAATCTTTTCAGGAATAGGGAAACCTCCAATGTCATCATATTCGGGAAATAACTTGTTCATCACTTATCTAATTTTTTTTTTTTAACGTTCTTAAAAAATTAAAATCTTAAGCTCTTTGTTTAAGGATTATGATAATAATAGTTATAAAATACAATCATTTTATAATTTAACTGTACTTTTCAAGTTAATATTAATTCCATACCTATAAAAGGATAAAAAATTAGTTATAATCATAGCTTTCTCTAATCCTTGAGGTTTGTCATATTTTTAATTAATTGTTTTAATAACTTTGGATCTTTTAGTTGACGAACCAAGAAGTTGTTTATGATATAATATATATTCTTTACAGCACCTACAAAATCTAAATTTCTAGACTGAATACCTGCAATCTCATCAATATCAATTCTCTCATCAGTTTTACTATATTTTTTAAAAGCTAAAATGATTTCTGTGTCATCTATCAAGGTAATCCTAAATGGAGGACCTATAAAACCTCCATCTAAGGAGAAATTTTGATTATACTTATTTATAATTGGTTTTATAGGATCTAGCACAGTCTTATCAAAATGATCCGTAAATTTTAATCTAGACACATCTTCAATTTCAATTGGTGAACCTCCATAAAGAATATTAATCTTTAGACCTTGTTGAAGTTTCTCTGATATGTAATTTCTAAGAATTGATGCCTCACCCTTTACTAAATACCCACATATAAAAAAAATCTCTTTAGAAGCAATCTTGAGAAAATATTCCAATCTTGCTAAGTATTTTTCTATACCATTAAAATAAGATAGGGGTGCTGTGTCGCTGAGGGGTACATCCGGTTCAATGACAGGTAATTCATTAATATCTTGAATCATTAAAGTCCCAGCCTCTTCTAATAGACGCTTTTTATTCTCTATAAGTCTTTCAATTGCGATTTTAGGATCAAGGGGTTTAATTGACATGGGTCTTGCTTGATCAATTTGAACTAACTCAAGAGATTCCAATTTTTTAATTACTTCATATACTTTTGGTTTAGAATAATTTGAAAGAGTAACTAAGTCAGCTGCTTTTACTTTTTCAAATTCAAATGATTGACCATTATCATCCAATCGAGGTGTCTTTGATAATTGAATCAATAATTTATATACATCCGCTTCAGTTTCAGTAAAATCAAAAATCTTAAAATGACTAATTTCAGACATAAATCAAAAATTTGATGGGTTTAATTAAGAAGTCTATTCTCTTAATATATTATAGATTCATAAGATTTAAATATGTTGTTAATTATATTAACAACATGAATAATAGTTGTTAATTTAGTTAACAATTAATTATTCATTTTGCTTTCATCCCAGAATTATAAAATTTAAGATAAAAAAAAATGTCAGAATTTGTAATAGAAACAAAAGATCTTCACATGACCTATGGTAAAAGAAAGTCAATTGTTAAAGCTCTAAGAGGAGTTGACTTTAGAATCAAGAGTGGTGAAAACTATTGTTTGCTTGGACCTAATGGTGCTGGAAAGACTACACTTATTAGAAGTATACTTGGTCTCTTAGAAGCGGAAGGATCAATAAAAGTATTAGATTATGAAATGCCGAAAGATCGAAATAAAATCATCACTCATATTGGATATATGCCTCAAGAATTAAGTTTATATCCAGATCTATCAGTTAAAGAAACCATGCACTTTTTTGGCAGAATATATGGTCTCAAGAACCAAGAACGCCATGATTCTGTAAATGCTTTACTAGATTTTTTTTTATTAAAACAATGGAAAAATACTAGGGTTGAGAATTTGTCTGGTGGAATGAAAAGGAGATTATCTTTAGCCTCCACACTTGTTCATAATCCTAAACTCTTGATTCTAGACGAACCTACAATCGGTGTTGATCCCAAATTACGAATTACTTTTTGGGATTATTTCAAAGAATTAAATGAACAAGGAGTAACAATTATTACCACTACACATGTTATGGATGAAGCTGAGAAAAGTAGATTAATTGGTTTCATGAGGGAAGGAAAATTAATTGCTGAAGGGACTTATCAAGATCTAAGAAAAAATGTTCCTGGACAAAGAAAATTAGTGATTGAAACTGACCTAGAAGATACGAATCGACTTGCAAAAGTTATTCAAGCGAAATTGGAATGCCATATTCGTTCTCAAGGATTTAAACTTGAAATATTCTATGATGATGATTCAATTATTGATGAGGTCTTAGTTATTGTTAGAAAAAATGCGGTTATTCGTTCCGTTCAAACGGTTTTGCCGAGTTTGGAAGATACTTTTATCTTTTTTTCTAAAGATAAGAAATTGGAGGCTATGATATGAAATTTTCAAACATTAAAACAATAGCAATTAAGAATCTTCACCAGATTAAAAGAGATCCAAGAATGATTGCTCTATCGGTAATTGCTCCTATAATCGTTACCGCATTATTCGGTTCCGCTTTTGGAGGAGATTTAACTGATTTAAAAATCTATGTTGTAAATGATGACGATAATTTCAATAACATATTAGCCACAGAGATAATTGATGATATGAATAATGATTTGAGATTCCAATTCAACACAAGCACTTCAGATCCAACTACTGCTATGGAAGCAGTCACCAAAAACTATTCTCAAGCAGCAATCATCTTTCGACCAACTTTCACCCAAAATCTACTATTGGGAATTGGAGCTAAGATAGATCTATTCGTAAGCTATGTGAATCTAAATACTTCCAACTTCATTATTACTTCCTTTCAAAACAGTCTTCATGGAATAATACAATCTTACTTTGGGAGTTTACCCGTTGAGACGGTTATCACACCCATACATCAAGGTAACTTAGGATCATTACCATCAATAATTAATATATCACTTGTAAATGGGGATTTAGGATGGTCTTTATTACATGATAAATTTTCAGATGCAATAATTGATACATTAGAAGATGATGATACTGTTAACGTGAAAAAAGTAGATTCGAGCAGCCGATATGAAGCAAAAGTTAAAAAAGGAGAAGCAAGAGCAATTATAAAATTTTCAGATGACTTCACTTACAAATTACTCATTGAAGGAGAGATTAATGTTAAGTTAAAATTAGATGGAGCAGAACCTCAAGCTTCTCAAGCTATAATGGCTGCGCTTTCCGAAGCTTTATCAGATACATTTGAGGATGAATTTGATAAAGCAATATATGATATTGACGAATATTATTATAATAATCCCGATGCAAATGACGAATCCATTGAAAATATTACCTATTTTACTCCCGCAATTATTGGTTTCATTACGTTCTTCTTTGCATTTTTGCTTACAATGCTGTCTTTCCTCCGAGAAAGAACTCAAGGGACTATGGAGAGGTTATTAACCTCACCGATAAAACGTTCTGAAATAATTATAGGTTACATACAGTCATTTAGCATTCTATCCGTAATCCAAGCTACAGTGACAATAACAGCTGCTGTCCTTTTATTCAATGCTCAAATAGTATTCACCGCAATAGTTCTACTTCAAGTATATCTAATAATATATTTGCTTTTATTAACAGCATTAGGTTTAGGGATACTTCTATCCACTTTAGCTAAGACAGAATTTCAGATAATTCAGTTTATACCATTAATAATAATGCCTTTCATGCTTTTATCTGGAGTATGGGCTCCCGTAGAAACTCTTCCAGAACCACTACGCCGAGTTTCTTCAATAATCCCATTGACATATGCTAACAATGCAATGAGAAATATAATGATTCGTGGACAAATAGTTTTTATTGACATCATTTTTGAAATAGGAGTTCTAGCTGGAATAGCGTGCTTGATGATTGTTCTTGGTGTTTTAGCATTTAATAAAAAATTAAAATAATTCTTTTTTTTCTATTTTATTTAATTTTTCATTCATAAATCTTTAATTGTTACCTATATAGATTTTCTGAAGGTTCCTTTAGATCTTCAACATACGATTTTTTAGCTCGTTCTGCACTTTTTCTAACTTTATCTATAGCTTTTTCGAATTCTGTATTGGAGATCTTTACTTTATTGAAAGATTCGGGTACCAATATATCTATTTTATTTTCAGTGATAGCTTTTCTAATTGATAATAGTGTCGCTTCTTCACATATCGCTCTGATATCTGCTCCCGTATGATCCTCTAATCTTTCCGCAAGTTTTTCAATATCAACATTTTCATCAATCGGTCGGCCTTTTAAATGGATTGTGAAAATTTCAATGCGCGATTTTTTATTTGGTAATGGCACCTCAACATGTCTACCAAATCTTCCCGAACGCAATAATGCGGGATCTAATAAATCAGGTCTGTTAGTTGCGGCTAATAAAACTACATCTTTCAATTCTTCTAAACCATCCATTTCAGTTAATAACTGTGCGACCACTTGCTCATTAACCCGAGAATTAGAATTATCGTTACGTTTTGCAGCTATAGCGTCTATTTCATCAAAGAAAATAATACAAGGTGCTGCTGATCGCGCTTTACGAAAGATTTCTCTTATAGCTTTAGCACTTTCTCCAACCCATTTTGATAATAACTCTGGTCCCTTTATTGATATAAAATTTGTTTCAGTTTCATGAGCGACTGCTTTTGCCATTAAAGTCTTACCTGTTCCGGGTAAACCAAAAATTAATATCCCGTTTGGAGGTCTTGACTTCATATAATTATAAAACTTTGAATATTTCAATGGCCATTCGATAATCTCTTTAAGTTGTTGCTTTGCTTCTTCTAAACCACCAACATCATCCCAGGTTTCAATAGGCTTAGTTATAAACACTTCTCTTAAAGCTGAAGGCTCAATTCCGTTTAATGCGTTTAAAAAATGAATCATTTTAATTTGTAAATTCTGTAAAATTTCTTTAGGGATAGGATCTTCAAGATTTACCTGAGGGATTATTTCTCTAATAGAAAGCATAGCTGCTTCTTTAGCTAATGCTTGGATATCAGCACCAACAAACCCGTGCGTTTTTTCGGCAAGCAATTGCAAGTCGACATCTTTACTAAGAGGCATACCTCGCGTGTGAATTAAAAAAATCTCATACCTCCCGTTAATACCAGGCACGTTTATTTCGATTTCGCGATCGAATCTACCAGATCGTCTTAACGCAATATCAATACTATTAATCTTATTTGTCGCCCCAATTATAATAACTTCTCCCCTTCCTTCTAAACCATCCATTAAAGATAATAATTGAGCTACAATCCTAGACTCAACTTGACTTTTTCCTTCTTCTCTTTTAGGCGCAATTGAATCTAATTCATCAAGAAATATGATTGATGGTGCTTTTTCTTTTGCCTCATCAAAAATTTTGCGCAAATTTTCTTCACTTTGACCAAAAAATTTGCTCATAATTTCCGGACCGCTTATTGAAATGAAATGAGCGTCAGTTTCATAAGCAACTGCTCTTGCTAGTAATGTCTTTCCAGTTCCTGGAGGACCGTGAAGCAATACTCCTTTCGGAGGATTTATTCCAATCTTTTCAAATAATTCTGGATGTTTAATGGGTAGTTCTATCATCTCTCTTATTTTTTGAATTTCCGATTCTAAACCTCCAATATCTTCATATGAAATTCTAGTGGCAATTTTACGCATTTCCTTTTGTAAATCGTCAACAGCTTCATATTTCACTTTAGTAATTTCATTTATTAAAAAATTTTCAACTTTTTTATCAGTTATCTCAATTTTAGTATCTAATGTAATTCTTACTGCGTCTGACTTAGGAGTATAATCCACAACAACAAGGTCAATTCTTCTTCCCATAGCATAAAAACTTAAACTATCACCTTTGGTAATTATCCTTTTTTCCAATTTTATTGCTAATTGTTGAGTATCTCGGATCAAAAAGGTTCCATTTAGACCGGCAAATGTTATACTTTCTGCAGGACTAGAGGTGATTTTTCGAATAACTATGTAGTCATCAATCGATGCATTAATATTTCTCCTTTCTGATGGATCCATTCTTATAATATTGGTACCTTTATCTTCTATTTTTCCAGGAGATAATATTGCGGCTGTTTTTTTATTTAAATTAGGATGAGATATCTCTAAAACATCGTTAATTTTAAATCCAAATTTGTTAATTACATCAGGATCTAATCTAATAATACCCTTTCCCGCATCCTCTTTAAACGCATCTTTTATTCTTAATTTAATTTTTCCTATACTTTGGTTATTATTATCATCCATTTATTCAATCTCACTTCCTAATTCTTTTTTTTTTAAAATAAATAAATATATTTTAGATAAATATCGTTAACAATTCCTACGATTATATAAAAAAAAAAATTTAATATTTTGAATTCTATTCTTTTAAAAGAAGTTTCTTAGCGACTTCAAAAGCATAATTATAATCGAAAATTTTTGAACCATTGGTATTTGCTGCTTCTTTAAGTATTTCTCCTTCAGAATTTGATTTTAGTCGGCCAAGAGCCAAAGCTCCAATACCGAAAATTCCCGGATAAATTTCATCATTTTTATGTTTGGGTTTTAATCCTTCAATTCCATAGGGAGGAACTAAATTTATATCTACCACTATTTTCTTCCCTATTAATTTTTCCATTAATTCTTGTGAGAGGATCTCAACACCCGCGGCAGCTAATGACCATATTATGTCCGCATCTTTAACAACCTCAAATCTCTGTTCTGGTTCTGGAGCAAATACACCCTTAATTTTGGTTGCACCTTCTCCCGCTTCATCAGTCAATTCTTTTGCTAGATTTTGGACAAATTCGATATTTGATTTGTCCCATGTCTCGACAAAATAGGTATCACATTTAATTTTAGCAGCTAAAATAGCTGCAATTCTACCAACTGGTCCCGCCCCAAAAATCACAACCTTTTTCCCCTTCAAATCTTTTATATCATGTTTTTTTGCCGCGATATTCATGGTCATTGCGACTACTGCGGATGCAGTTGTGTGAGATCCTCGAGGGTCTATTATTAAAGGACATTCAAAAGGTGGAACTAACGATTTCTTAACGGTTTTAGCAATTTTTTCTCCCTCTTTTACATTAGATCCTCCAATAAAGAATGTGGTTGGCGCACCGGGTTTACGGGAAAATATCGCATCTTGAACGAGTTTTGGTACCTGTTCCGCTGTCATCCTACTGATCGGAACTACAATATCAAATCCGGCGTCATAAGCCATATTTATATCAAAAGGTGAAGCATTATCATCTGTATCAAAGAAATAACAAATCTTATCTGATTTATCTACCTTCTTAATTTTAATTGGTGTTAATTCTATGATAGTTTTTCTTCCTAAAATTTTTTCAACTTCACTTCTTTGCATGTTTTATCAACTCCAATAATTTTTTTTAAATTTTTTAAATTTTAAATAAAAAATCGTTATTTTATTTCTCAGGAACTTCAATTTCAATTTCATCTTCTCGTTCCCTCTCAATTTCTCTAATAGTTCTCTTGATTTTTATCTGTTCGGTTTCGACACCTAATTCATTGGCCAATTTATCCAGCCCATTAAAGTGACTAAGATCACAGATAAAAAGCCCTTTTAGTTTTGTACCATCAATTTCCTTAGCAAGATTTAGTATATTCATCATCATCCACGCTTCTCGTACTTTATATCTTACATCATCCTCCTGTTCCTCGTAGTCATGATGTAAGTATTCTTTCCACAAAAGTAATTGTTGGAACAATTCATCATTTTCAGGTACACCTCCATTTTTTTCTATGATTTCTCTGATCCTTATCTCGAGCTTTTTTATGCTTTCTTTATGTTCGTCTAACGCAGCTGAAAGATAATTACTCGCATTTTCCGAAATATCTCCAAGCTTGAATGGAATATTTTTATCTTTAAATAATTTTACTAGTGGATCTTTAGGATTTAATCCTTCATCTCTCATACCTCTTTCTTCCATTGCAAAATCAGGCTGATATTTTTCTATTAAACCCTCAACTAGTCCCAAGTATTCCTTAGAAATTAGGTGTAAATTCCAAATTAGATCTTCTTTAGCTTTCTTTGGAGCTTCAAACCACCATTCAACTGGAAATTCACTTTCAATCATTATTAATTTTAAATGCTTTTTTTTTAAAGGTTTTAATTCTAAAACTTCTGGCATTTTTTTTATCCCTCCTTTTTTTCTTTTTAAAATATTATATTTTTGATTGTGTGTTTTTTATTATATTGAATAACTTTAACCTCATATTCTCTTAAACACTCAACAACCTGTGAACAGATATCTTCACATATATCTGTTTGAACAAAATGAACAAAATTAACGTTATTTTCTTGGAAACAATTTGCGAGGTCCAACATCTTTTTCACAATCCATGTAGGTCTTATCCTTAGACTTAATTGATTCTCTTTTTCTTGAATTTCAAGATTTATTAAATCTATCCAATTTTTTAGACTTTGACCTTTATAGGAATCCCTATCGTTCAAATTTACATATTCCTCCGTTAAATTAGTAATTAATTCCTCCTTTTCCATAATTTCCTCATATAGATATCCCATTGCATATTCAGGAATATCTACTTGATAGTATTTAATCCCTAATTTATCAAGCACCTTGGCAAATCTAGTTTTACTGAAATCTTTGATATTTATGTCAAAATCAACAGTAACAAAATTAATCTTTTTATTACTTAGAAATTTAGTTAGTAAATCTGGATCAGTACTTTGAAGGCTTTTACTGTTTTCCTTCGCAAAAATAAAAGCGGTGACTTTCTTATTTTTTATTGGTTTTAATTCTAAAACTTCCATTTTCTAATCAACTCCTTTTTAATTTTGAATTTTTTGATTTTAAATATAAATAAAAATAAATTTTAAACCTCAGATTTTAGGTTGTCTATTAGAACTTCAAGATACTGAGCGTTGAATGAATTTTTATCTTCGATCTCTTCGTACGCTTTTTTAAATTCTCTTAATCTTTCCATTTTTTCCAATTTTTCAAATTCAAAATAAGCTTCAGCGTATTCATCCCAAAAATCTTCATTAGTAATTTTTTCGTTTCTATTTATAACCTGAACATTTACTTCAGTCACTTCCATTTTCATACACCTCTTTTTAATAATTTATATTAATTTTTTATGAGTATCCTAAGTTTATATTCAAATAGTTGGGATAAAAAGAATTTGATAAGAAAAATTTTAGTCCTTCTGACAAATTTTCTTGTCAATTTATTATTTTAACAAAATAAGTCATCTTTGTTTTCTCTATATTATAGGGTGTTAAAAGAAGATTAAATACATTCTTCTCTCAAGATTAGAAAACTTTATTTGTCAAACTTTTTGATAAAACTACTCTTTTTTCTCAATAATAAGAAGATTTGAATAAAAAAATTAATTGATTAATAAATTTCGAAATTATCTTAATGAATATTGATC
>JBHLLE010000016.1:0-14267 GCA_048885945.1 Candidatus Hermodarchaeota archaeon
GATCCTCCCCCTTGAAACAGCAATCCGCAAGATGACTTCATTACCTGCGCAAATGATTGGAATGCGATATAGGGGGACCTTAAAATCAAAAAATTTTGCGGATATCACAATTTTCAATCCTGAGACTATAATCGATACTGCAACTTATTTAAATCCTCACCAATATCCCATAGGAATAGAATATGTTATAGTGAATGGAGTAATTGTAATTAACAAAGGAGAACACTCAGGAAAATTGCCTGGAAAGGTAATTAGGCACGATTCGAATTCATTTTCTTAATTATATTTGAATATTTTTTGAATATTTACTTATTTATGCTTATTTATTATTTGAAAATAGCCTTTTTAGCGTATTTTCTGTAAAATATAATAGAAAATTTTTTTTGGTTTATAGTACTAAATATTTTTGAAAAGAATACTAAAACTTATTATGACAGATTCAAAAGAGGAAACGAAACTTGAGAAAGCATGGGACTACTACGAAAGAATTAAAAGCGCAATGGACGGACTATTTGAAATATTGACTATTAACTTTAGCGAAGACGATATGTTCTATCAATGTGGGATAGATAATTTAGAAACCTTAAAAGAGACCATCTTGGATCTGTTACAACACGACTATAATCCTACTGAGATTAAACGCAAGTTAAGAGATTTAGAATTTTCTATGAAAAAATGCTTATTTTTTGAGTCGGAAGATAAAAAAGAATCAAACTATGACGACTAATTTAGTTTGTGATTTTGAAAATTTTTTTATCCCCCTTAAATAAAAAAGAGAAAATAAAAATTGTTTCCATATTTATCCCATTTAATTGTATTTAAATTATTTCTAAATGGCTTAAAATTTGTTTTCGCGAAGAGACTATAAATCTGAAGTTAACGAAATTCACGGCGTCTATCAGATAAAAATCGACGTTCCATTTGACGTAAAATATGTCTGTGTTTATATATTTAAAATGGACGATTCTTACGTAATGTTCGATGCGGGTTTAGATATGGGTAATTGGGGAAAACTATTTTTTGCTGAACTTGAAAAAGTAAATTTATCTCCTAAGGATATTAATTATTGTTTCGTTTCTCATAATCATTTGGATCATATTGGAATGGTTCGAAAACTCAAGCGTAAAAATCCTAATGTTCAAATCGTCATGAACGAAATAACCCATGAAATACTTAAATGGGAGACTGATCCAAATAATATTGGAGAAATCGAAATTGCTGCGAAAGAATTAGCAGAGTTATCCATAAAATACGGTATAACGGAGCAACAAGGAAAAAGGTTAGTTCAATGGTTCACGATGTGGCCGAAACTCAGAAAATATCACAAACCTGATATGATTGTACACGATGGGGAAGAATTACTTATTCAAAATAATAAATTGAAAGTAATATGGACTCCAGGGCACGCGTTAGGTCACATTTGTCTTTTTGACGAGAAAAATCGTTATTTATTTTCAGGAGATCATATATTATCCCGGATAACGCCTCATATTGGAAATTTTTTGGTAAATCCTGAGCTTAAAAAAAACTACGATTTTGACGACATATTGGATCATTATTTAAAATCTTTAGATAGAATAGATAAACTGTCTCCTAAAGTAATCTTTCCCGCTCACCAAGAGATTATTTATAATCCTCACGAGCGCATAATAGAGATTAAAAAACATCACGATAATCGACTTGCTGAGATTTCAAGCGTCATTAAAAATAATCCGTTGACACCCTTAAAAATATCACAGCTGCATTTTGGGAACGATTTAGACGAAATGAATTCCTATTTGGCTCTTAGTGAAGTGTTAGGACACTTAATATATTTAGAGAGACAGAATAAAGTGCAAAGAATTGAAAAAGATAATAAAATTTTATTTGTAAGTTAATCAACCTTAATTATTATTTTACGAACCAAAACTTAATTAATGATAAAGCTAGAGTTTAATTCAAAATAGTTAAGCTAAACTACAGATAAGCTCTTAAAAAGTTTTAAAGCTATACTTATACCTATAATTGAAAATTTTTCTAAATTATAACAAAACTGTTCCATTCTGATGAGAAGATTTAATTGGTTTTAACACAACACACACGCGTTCAACGCTTTTAACATCACTACGAGCTCTGAAAGATTCAATTAGCGCATCTAATTCGTTTATATCAGGTACGTTAATTTTTACTAGTACTCCACATTGACCTGCAAGAAAATAAACTTCATCGCATTGAGGTAGTACCTGAGTTTCTCTAAGTAATTCTTTTATTTCAGATTCGTTCTTAGGTATAAGCGTAACAAACGCCAAAATGCATTTTTCGTCTTCTCTACAAATCCGAATAGTAAATTTTTCAATTACTCCTTCTTCTTGTAGTTTTATTACTCGTTTTCTAACTGTCGATTCCGACAATCCGATTTCGTCTGCAATTTCCCGATACGGTCTTCTTGAATCTTCTATTAACATTTCAAGAATTGTTTTATCTTTTTCATCCAAATTTTTCATAATATTCCAATCCTTTTGTTTTAATATAAAAATAAAAAAATATTTTTTGAAAATTAAAAAAATTTAATTTCTTATAGTTTTTAATAAAATTTCTTTGCATAATCTGGGTACTTGTCTAAAAGCGGCGAGAAAAGTCGCTCGTACTCAACTGCCATACAATGAATCCCACTAGCTTTAGAATTCTTCTTTATTTCCTCAATAAATGGAACGAAAAACTCTACATTCACCTTATCTAGAGCGGCATACTTAGCTTTCTTATCTCCCTTATTTTCCTTTTCTGCCTTTTTTAATGCGCCAAGAAGATCCTTTGGAACACTTACTCCTGGAATATACTGATCGAAATACCAGGCAATTCCGTAAGATTTCATCGGAAAGACACCCAAGAGAATGGGTATTTTAAATCTTGCTAGTTCGTTTATAAAATTTTTAGCTACATCAATATCGAACGCAGTCTGCGTTTGAATAAAGTCAATTCCTTGCTCTACTTTTCGTCCCACTTTAAGAATTTCTGGCTCCATATACTCTCCAACCGCATTTGGGTTTGCAACACAACCATAGTTCATTTCAACTTTACCTCCTACGATTTCATTACCTTCGTAATCTGTACCGTCATCAATAATTTTGGAGAGTAGTTCGCAAAATTGGGTACTATCGATATCATAAGCAGGACGGGCTTTTTTATTATCTCCGAGAGCTGTGTGGTCTCCCGTGAGTACTAGGATATTTTTTAATCCCATATATGCTCCTGCTATTACATCACCGAATAATGCTACTCGATTTCGATCTCTAACAGCGACTTGCCATACAGCTTCTATCTCAGCATCCCTCTGAACGACATAGCTAGGGATTAAGGAGGACATATATGCATCACCTTGAGGCCCATCAGTTACATTTGCAGCAATGATTCGGTTGGTTTTCTTCATTTCTTTTGCAGAATGGATGATTTCAGATAAATCCATGATTTTCTTTGGTTCAAGTTCTCCTGTAAAGACAAAATGTCCCGCTTCAATTGCTTTACATAATTTACTATAAGCAGGTCTTTTCGCCATTTATGTTTTCTCCTCCTTTTCTTCTTTTATATTTGTATAATCCTTATAGATTGTAATATAAGCAGGACTTGTAGCGGATCGATAATCTCTAGCAGGTCGATACGCTTTAAATAGATCCAATCGATTAAATTTTTTTAATCGCTTATAAATTTCAATCCACGCACAAGGTCGTGTATATCCTCCAACCTCACATTTTCCATCGACAGTGCCTCCACAGGGACCATTATTGAGGTGTTTTGCGCATCCAGCTATAGGACATACACCACCAGTAACACCTAATAAACAATTCCCACAAGTTTCACAATATTGAACGTAATAGTTTTCTCCGTTGTTTTGGACACCTCCAAACTGACTGTCTTGGGCGGGAAAAGTTAAAATTTCAGGTAAAACCTTATTCATCATAACTACACCCAAACCGCAAGCTAATGAAACTATAGCATCAAATCCCTCTAGATGTGGTCTTACAGTGGTAGCAGCGATTCTATCATCACATTGTCTAAGGATTGTAATAGCTTTCCATTTTAGATCTTTACCTTCTGTTTTTGCTTTTAGTTGCAAAAGTTGACCTAAAGTTTTCGCTTCATTAATAGAACGTGGTGGTTGACAACAACCATCGCATCCAGCAATCAAGATTTTATTATAGGGTTTTATCGATTCATATATTTTATCAATATCTTTTTGTTCAGTTATTATCATTTCAAACTTCTCCTAAATTTTTACCAATTTCTTATTTTTCTTTTTGATTTTATTTTAAATTTTAACTTACTTTTTTAAAAAAAACTTTTTAATTAGGTTGTTAGTTTTTCAATCAACTTATTGGGTTTTACACTTCTTTGCTTTAAGTTAAGATCTTCAAGTGCTACTCCTAACGCTATGGCCATTATCTCGGGTAAGTAGAGAACGGGAATATTTAATTCTTTATCCGACTTGCGTGAAATGATTTTTTCCTTTCTATCGTATTGGGTTACGCAAGCAGGACAGACTGCAATCAAGCTGTCGACTTCTTCTTCAAGTTCGCATAATTCTGTCATTTTATCTCCCACTAACTTCTCACCAATTTCTTCTTGTAAGCGAGCGCAATAACCACAGCATTCAAGTTTATTTGCAAAATCAATTGTTTTAGCCCCTAAGGTTTGAAGAATCAGATCAATTTTTTCAGGTTTTTCTGGATGATCGAATTGCATAATCTTACTTGGTCGTACTAAATGACAACCATAATGCACAGCTAAATTGAGATCGTCAAGAGGTTTAACTACTACATTTTTTATTTTCTCCAGCCATTTTGGTTGAGCGAACAACTCCACAAAATGGTATACTTTTGTTTTTCCCTTATATTCGTAGTTGATTTTCTTTAGAATTTCATTTATTTTTTTAAGGTACTCCTTATCTTCTTCAAGCAATACACTAACCGTTTTTAGAGTTTCGTAACATCCTGAACAAATGGTTAAAACGTCTAGACCCATCTTTTCAGCAATTGCTAGGTTTCTTGCTCCTATGGTTACCCAGGTGTCTATATTAAGCGATTGTAGAGCTACTGGCTCTGGGCAACAACTAACGCCTTCCATTTCCTTTAGACCTACACCAAGTATACTTGCAACATCTCTAAATGCTTTCTCAAAATGAGGAAGCTTTAACGGTATGGTACATCCTAAAAATAACGCGTAATCAACCATTTATTTATCACACTCCTTTTTTTTTGCGATAATCCCCAATCCCGTTTCATCAATTATAAACCTAACCTCTGCTAGGTTTGGGGGTATAATTTGTGGTAATCCCATTCTATTTCTTCTTCTATCGATATTATCTTTTAATCCCCCTGTATAAGGAACTACAAACCCATTGTCGTAGATAACTTCAACGGTACTAGAATACTCTTTCGGTACTTTTCCTTCTTTAGCTGCCATATTTCGTAAAAGAGCTAAAATAAAAGAATAATCTACATTCTTAGGACATCTTTCAGTACATCGATGACACAATGAGCATGTCCAGATGGCTTGACTCGACAAGACTTCTTCCTTTAAACCTAAAAGACACGAGGCAACGACTCTATGAGGTTGCATGTCTACGTATTCGGTGACTGTGCAACCAGAACTACACACTCCACATTGGATACATTTTAGTAACGATTTAGCACCAACTTTTTCGCTAATTTCGTAGCGAAACTTATTATCTAACTCTTTTGCTGTTTTTTTTATCATTTGTGTCATTTTTACACACCCTCCTTAACTTTTTCTTTTTTTGGCTCGATTTTGTCTCCAGTTTTAGGTAAAGGCCCAAGTTCTTTTATTTTGTTTACGAATTCCGTTACCACTTGAGAAAATCTTTTACCTTCACTGGCAGAAACCCATTCTAATCTGTACCTGTCTGGATTAATTCCTACTTTTTCAAGTATCTCGTGTAATTCGTTATAGCGTCTTAGCATGTCGTAATTACCTTCCAAGTAATGACAATCTCCAATATGACATCCTCCAATGAAAACACCGTCTGCACCTTCCAAAAACGCTTGTAAAATAAAATGTTTTGGAATTCTACCCGTACACATAACTCTTATAGGTCTGATGTTCGTTGGGTATTGGAATCTGCTCACACCGCAGGTGTCGGCACCTGCGTAAGAGCACCAATTGCACAAAAAGGCTACAACTCTAGGTCTTTCATCAACATAATCCCCTTGGACGGCCTCACGAATCATAGGATATATTTGATCGTCAGAAAAGTGGCTCATAGTTATTGCTCCCGCGGGACAAGCTGCTGAACAATCACCACAACCTTTACACAAAAGTGGATTAGACTCGGAAACTAAGACCTCATTATCAAAATTAACGCCTATTGCTCCAAAATTACAAACCTCCTCACATTTCTGACATGCAATACATAATGCAGGATTCACCACCGAGACTAAAGGTTCGTTTTCAACTTCACCTGAGATAAGTGGGATTAATGCGTGAGCTGCAGCACCCCTTCCTTGAGAAATAGAATCTGCAATTCCTTTTGGTCCATGACAAGTTCCTGCTAAATAAATACCGTCCGTAGCAAAATCAACAGGTCTCAATTTAACGTGTGCTTCTAAGAAAAATCCATTTTGATCTCGAGCGCATTTAATCATTTCTCCTAATCGCTGAGTATCATATGGTATTAATGGGGTAGAGAGAACTACTTTATCGGCATCAATAGTGAGATCGGTTTGAGTCAAGATATCTTGAACGTTTACTTTCAATTTGCCATTAGCTACATCAACAGTAGGGTAATCGTTAAATCTTATGTAATTAATGTTTTCTCGTGCTTTCCAATAATACTGTTCTTCGTCAGTTCCAACTCGAATGTCTCTGTAAAGAACAAATATATTTGAATCTGGATAATTTTCTTTGACGTATAAAGCATGCCTAATTGATTCAGAACAACAAATTAGTGAACAATAGGTAACTCCATTACCCCCTTCTGGTTGCCTCGATCCTACGCAATGAATGAATACAAGGGTATCCCCGTTCTTCAACTCATTGTTTCTAAGCTTATCGGATAATTCGAGTTGGGTCATTACATTTTCATTTTCACCATAATGATACCATCCTTGTGGTTTATATTCGTAAGCACCAGTGGCAGCTATAATTGCTCCAACATTTAAGTCTATCTCTTTATCTTCAGCGTTGTTCTTCACTTTAATCTTAAAGTCGCCAATTGAACCTTTAACGTCCTTTACTTCTGAGCTTAAATAGGTAGTGATATTTTTTTGACTATTAAATTCACTCAACTTTTCTTCTAAATATTGCTTTGAATCGATTCTATCAAAATTAATCTTGTATATTAGGTTCAATTGACCACCTAATTTATCGTCTTTCTCCACGAGATGTACCTTAAAACCTTTACTAGCAATTTCCATAGCCGCACTCATTCCAGCAACACCTCCTCCTACAACTAATGCCTCAGGGATAACATCACCCTTAATTTTAAATTCGGGTCTTTGAGCGGTCACGCGAGCGACACCCATTCTAATCAGATCCTTTGCCTTATCAGTTGCTCTTGGACTGTCATTCATGTGAACCCATGAATCTAATTCTCTAATGCTTACGAAGTTAAAGAGATATTCGTTCAATCCAACTTCTCTTATTGTTTTTTGAAATAAAGGTTCGTGAGTTCTTGGAGTACACGCTGCAACCACGACTCTATTCAAGTCTAACTCCTCGATTTTCTCCTTAATAATGTCTTGAGTTAATTGTGAGCAACTATATTTATTTTCCATGGCAAAAACCACATTAGGAAGAGTTTGCGCGTATTCTACTAACGCGGGAACGTCCATATACCCCGCTATATTAATCCCACACCTGCATATAAATACGCCTATTCGAGGTTCGTCACTGGGTAATATCTCTTTAAGTGGTGGTAATTCAACTTTCTGTTCTTCTTCGCTCATAGGAACGGCATAAGAAGCCGCTAATGCAGCTGCACCTCCTGCTTTAGCCACAGAATTAGCTATATCGTCTGGGGATTGGCAAGATCCTGTTACTAAAATACCATCTTTAGTTGATTTTAGATCTTCTGTCGAATTTAGAGTCTTAAAAAATCCTAAATCGTTCTTTTCTATCCCTAAAATGTTTTTTAAATTATCAGAGTCTATTCTTGGGATAACTGCATTCGCTAAAACAACTAAATCAAACTCGCTTATTTCGACGTCTCCCGTATCAAGATTAGCATGCTTAACGTAGAGATTGTGATTTTCTGGATTTTCACGGATATCTCCTGGAATGCCATGATAATAGATCAATTTATATTCTTCTTTAGCGCGTTCAATGAATTCTTCTTGATTTTTCCCGATAACTCGAGTGTCATTGAAAAAAATAGTAACATTAGTGTCTGGAGAGTGTTCTCGTGTGACTACACCTTCTTTAGCCATATACATGCAACAAAATTTAGAACAATACGCACAAAGATCTTCGTTCCGAGATCCAACGCAAGCAACAAATGCAATATTATGCGCATGCTTTTGATCTGAAGGGCGCAATAATTCTCCACCAGTAGGTCCAGAAGCACTCAAAAGTCTTTCATATTGCATAGCCGTAATTACGTTAGGATATTCTCCGTAGTGATACCTATCTAATACGGTTGGATCGAGTAAATCAATTCCAGTAGCAACTATAATTGAAGCTACATTATATTCGATAATTTCGTCTTTATCTTCCCAATTAATAGCACCCGCTTCGCATTCTTTTTCACATAATTGACAGGCACCTTTAGTTAAGTAAAGACATTTTTGCGCGTCAATGACTGCTTTTCGTGGAACCGCTTGAGGAAATGGAATGTAAATTGCCGTTCTGTTGCCCATTCCTTCTTCAAATTCTGATGGAATTTTTTTCATAGGACATTTTTCTGTACACGCCGCACATCCCGTACATACGCTCCAATCGACGTATCTAGCTTTCTTTAAAACCTTCACATTGAAATTACCCGCGTCACCATTTACCTCTTGCACTTCAGAATATGCTAAAAGCTCTACATTAGGATGACGAGACACTTCCACCATTTTTGGAGCTAATATACATATTGAACAATCGAGCGTAGGAAAAGTCTTATCTAGTTGAGCCATGCGACCTCCGACTGACGGTGTTTTTTCCACAAGTATTACTTTATATCCCTGTTCAGCAAGAGTTAAACTCGCTTCAATTCCCGATATTCCGCCGCCTATTACCATTATTGAGTTTAAATTATTTTTGGTCATTTTGATTCCTTATTCTATTTTTTTTTGTTTTCAGATTTTTTTTAAGTATATTTTATCGAAAATATACATGGAATCAAAATTAACAATAAAAAAAAAACAATATTGTTAATTCTGATCGCAATCAATTTTATAAATATGTATTATCCTAAAATACTATATAAATCTTCTCGAAAATGATTGAAAATGTCAATATATTTTTAAGAATCTTCATAAAAAGTCAAACTGAGATCATTTTTATTTAAGAAAACTTTTGAAATTAAACATAAATCTTACTAAATTTAAATTTTAAGATGATTTCACTTTTTAGTCAAAATTAGTAATAAAAAATTTTATAATTCTAATATGAGAAACTTATTAATTTCCAAAGAAATCACTTTTTTCAAAAATGAGTCTATTCGTATAAAAACTTATTACCTAACCAAAAGGCTTATTAATACTTTGATAGAATAACTAATAATTAATTTATACACTTTTAAAATTAATAATCTAATAAAATTCAAACAACACTAAAAGAAATTGTTTTGAATCTTTATAGGTGAATAAAAATTAAAATCGTGGTTTCTGGGGCTGTTCAGAGCGGAAAATCAACTTATATAAAATACTTAGACAAGAAAGCTATGAACGTTCAAGTTAAAGGACAAAATAACAAACTATACACAGTAGCAATGGATTTAGGTTCGCTAAAAGTAAATGGTTTTGACGTGTTCTTATTTGGCACACCGGGGCTTATAAGATTTAGAGTTATGACTGAATTAATATGTAGGGGTGCTGATGGACTTATATTTATTTTTGATGCGGCACATCCAGAAAAAGATAATAATGCCATATCTCTATTAAACTCAATTAGAAAGGTTTGTGAACCTAATATTCCCATCACTTACTTAGCAAATAAACAAGATTTAGAAGGCGCTCGAAAACCAGAGATGATAAGAAAAAAAAATAGACTTCCTGAAGATGCTAATTTCTTTCCAACAAGCATTAAAAAAGGATTAAATATAGATAAATCGTTGCGTTTTTTAGTAAACGAGATTTACGATAACTATAAAGAATTATTACAGATACTTCTTGATTATGAAAATGATATTAGGGGATTAGCTGATAAATTGCATAAAAACAAGGAGCAAATAAGAGATTTTCTCAATATGATGGAGTTAAAAAGATTTATAGCGATTGATCGTACTAATCGAATTTATAAAGTGAGAGAAGGTCTTAAACATATTATTATGTAATATATTTACGCTTTTTCTAAATTTAATGAGTATATTCAAAATGAAATAAAATATATAGAAAATCAATAATAGAATGATGGATTCTTTATTACTTGAGTAATATGGGAAGAACTCAATCTGAAGATACTTTAATACTAAATGCGTTAACCCCAGGTATTACGAATATGGGCGTTATCTACGATGCCTTAACATTATTTACTAATTTAAAAAAAAGTAAGGATTCAAGTAGTAGATTTAACGTGATATTTTTCCAAGAAGATGGACCTAATTACCTTGAGCATTTTACGTTAAATCCTGATTATATCGTTATGGCGCTTAAATCTTTAGAACCTGTAATTGTTAGAGGAAATGTGGGAGGAGGGATATTTTTAGCCATATCAATTATTATTGACGTGTTTCGTAGAGTTTCAGATAAGTCCTTTCGCTTAATAATTTTAACTGATCCTAACTCTCCTAAACTCGCAACCTTGTACATGCCTATTTTAGAGACCATGATAGAACAGATCAAAAACATGCCTTTTACAATTGATATTATACGTCTTGATGTAGAAGATCAAGAAGAAGATTCTAAATTATTACGTTTGGTAGCAAGGTGTAATGGAACTTTACATAGGATAAATGATCTTGATTCCTTATCTTCAATCTTAAAAATGATCGTATCCAAAAAGGAAAAACTCGAAAAAGGTTTGAAAAAAAAAACACCAAACCCCATTCCAATTGAAAAACAATTTTTTTACATTAACTTAGCTGAAGAACCTAAAGAGGTTGATAAACCAGATATGTGTTCAATCTGTTTTAAGAAGGATTTTAATAAAATGTTAAAATGCCCTAACTGCGGTATTATAACCCATAAAATTTGTTGGGCAATATGGTGTAAAGATTCTTCCATCGGAATTCCTTACATTTTTAGGTGCCACAATTGCTATTATTTGATAAAACTTGAAGAGAAATTTGTTGAAAGAGTTAAACTAGCTAAAAAGGTAGAAGAAGCAAAAATATTACCTCAAAAAAACCTGTTAGACATTCACAAGTATTTAAAAAGTATAGAATCAGAAGACGGTCCTAAACTCATTCATGTAAGTGATCCTATGGGAATTCCTGCGGAAGAGTTCATTGAGAACGAACTCATTAAAATTGAAGAAAATGAGGAAGATAAATTCACTAAGGAAAGCGACGAAGAAACTAAATTTATGCTCTGTCCCTATTGTTTTAAAATGATTACTAATAAATATAAAAGATGTCCGAATTGTCATCGAATTGTCATCAAATAATTAGATCTTTCTTATTTATTATGTCAATAAGGAGATTTCTACGATAATGTAAATAATACGGATTCATTTAAAAAAAGTAATAACTAAATAAGATTTTTAGACTAATTTAAAAGGAGATATAGTATCTTTTTTATACTCTTCTCTTAACGCTTTCAGATTTTTTCGTTGTTCTTCTAACGTATGCCAGAAGAATTCAGGAGTATTCCTCTCTTTTTTATAAATTGCCTCTATTCGGTCTAATTTTTCAAGCAAGCGCTTGATTCTAATGGTAAATTGTTCTTTATACTCTTTCTTAGTATAATCTTTGTTTAAATATAATCTGAACAATTCCCTTAAATCGTGATAATGAGGGATAAATCCTATAGGCGTTTTAATTGCCTCACGTTCGTCGTGAGTTCTACTTTCAGACCACATAACCCACACTAATTTATCTAACATTCCATTCAAATATTTACCTGCGCTATCCTTTAGGAAATAATTTGTAGCAAATACTTTTGGACAAACATCCAATTTATCACCGAATCTTTTATGATTTTCTAAATACTTTCCTAAGGGTACGACAACAAAATCTAAATTAGCCATCGGACTAGCTTTTCTGACTCCTTCAGCTCCCAATGTAGCAGAGGTGGTTTCTGATTCGATTGAAGCACCTAAAAACACTCCATGCTCCCAATTCAAACTTTCAAGAACGGGAGGCATTGTATCGCTATCTCGGCCGCCATAAAATATTCCTTCTATTGGAACTCCTTCAGGACTATTCAAATTTATATCTGCATTTGATAAATCGCTAATTCTGATCGTATATCTCGCGTTAGGGTGAGCGTGCGGAATTTCTTTCCCTTTTTCGTCTTTCAGACCTTTATGCCATTTACCTGCGAAATTAATCCCTTTTTTGGGTACTGCTTTGCCCATTCCGATCCAATAAGGAAATCCTTGCGTAAAAAGTACGTTTGAAAATATTAGTTCACGCGGACTTGTTATGGCATCGTAAATTACCGGATCGTCTTCAGGATTTACATCTTTAATAATACCAAATAATCCTTGCTCAATATTTACTGCATGTGCGTATCCGTCTTCCCAACCTCGAAGATAAGCAATATCGTCGCCTACAATTGTTTGACCAGGCAACATTGCAGTACTTGTTTTACCACAAGCCGAAGGATATGCCCCACAGAAATATGAAACTCTATTTTTTTCCATAGGGTGAACACCTAAAATAAAATAATGTTCTGCTAACCAATCTTCATTGTTAGATTTATGAATTGCCAATCTTAACGCCAATTTTTTTAGTCCTAGACTGTTTCCAGCGTATTGATTGTTAACAGACAACACTCTTCCCTCCTGTAAGTCTATGTATATCCTGCGTTTATCGAGATTTTTCGTTACTGGGGGATCACCAATAAGTTCTCCAGAAGAATGTATGAAATAAATAAAATCTTCCGATCCTTTTAATTTTTTAAATTCTTCGTACCCTTCTCTATAAAGGATATCTTCCGAATGAGCTACGTAAAACGAATCTGTAAGTTGAAGTGCGAGAATTGAAAATTTAGAGTTCTTTGGACCTAAGCAAAAAAAACGCACTACGCATTCGTGATCTTTCATGCATCCGTCCAAAATTTCTAAAATTTCTTCAAGCCCCTCATCTCTATCAATGGAATTTATCCATTGACTCATATATTCGCCTTTAGGGACTAAAACTTTAGTATTACCTTTATCTCTTGCCTGGTCGTGATAGTCCATATTGAAAAATCCATCAAAATGAATAGTATGCCCTTCTGTGTCGAGTTTAATCTCTTCTTTTAGATCGATAGCTCTTTGTCTCACGTATGCAATATCATCTTTTGAATCGGTTATAACTATAACCTTTGAGGGTTTGCATAACTCTACAAATTCCCGCACAACTCGCAAAACCTTTTCATTATTCAAATCATAGAGTTTTTGAAGGTCTTCTTCTTCTAATATTTCCATTTTAGCAAGACTCTTTATTTTTAAATGTTCTAATGTATCCATCACATATTCCTTTTTTATTGAAATTATCATACTAATATTGTTTTTATCCTTAAAAAAAGTTTTTATAATAATGTTTAGAAAAACAAGAAAAATTTATTAATTTATAATTAATAACCTAATAAATAATGAACAAACACAAGAAAAATCAAAAATAAAATGAACATTCTTTTTTTACAAATCTTATATTATAAAAACCTAATGGTTTTGGTTGAACAAAATTGAAAATATGGATAATAAGTATATAATTGAGCTTTAAAAAATAGTTTTTATTAACTAAAAATGATCTAAAAAACGACCACATTAATCCTACTTCAATTAATCCTTGAACAATTCTTTCTTCATTTTTTCTACTACTTTAGGGATTAAATCTTCTGTGATTTGCTCTTTGATTTTTGGCAACACCACATCTTTAATCATTTTTTCAATGATATTTACCGCTTCCGCTTTGATAACTTCAATTATCGCTTTTAAAATTATATCTTCGACTTCGTTTTTAATTTTTGACATAATCTGTTCCT
>JBHLLE010000017.1:0-13937 GCA_048885945.1 Candidatus Hermodarchaeota archaeon
CGTTATATTCTTAATAGAACGAGCAGTTCCTTCGGTTCCCATAAGTTCAAAATGTTTTAAAAATTCTTTATTAAAATTAACCCATTCCGCCATTTCTAATTTCTTGTTGTCATGGGCGACTAAAGCTATTTTATACGATTTCATTATATATATAGTATTTTTTTTTGAGGATTTTTATTTACGGTTTTTTTAACCTACTATTGCTTTGAGCTAATAAACTCGGTTATGATTAAAAAATTTATCCTATTAATTTATTTAATTTTTTAGAGATTATTTAGATATATATAAACTATTGTTTTTTAACCCCCCGAATAAAAGCTGAAAAAATAGAATATAGATCGAAAAAGTTTTTTAGGTATTTTTTAATTTTCTTGATAGAACAATTAACTCTTCTTTTTATAGCAAGAACAGCAATAATATTGAATAAGGGGGTTTATCCAGTAAATCATTAGATCTTCTTTAGAATATCCTTTATTTAACGGAGAGCAATAGCATTCGCGGAATGTAATCTCCCTTCCACATTTGATGCAGTTTCTCTTATAATTATAAGCGCTTTTATAATCTAAAAGACATTTAGGACAAAAAACTTTATATTTAAGGTTTTTCCAGACTCTTAAAATGTCTAAACCTTGATTGAACAGATAATCTTCTTTAGAATCTAAAATATTGAAGAAACTTTCAACCGGATTATCAAAAGAACTTAAATATTGGTGCATTTTCTTATATTCGCTGAAGGTAACCGATTCGTGACAAATAAAACAATTACGTAGATCTTTTTCCGTAATTTTATGTTTTTTCATATAACGCACTCCAAGGTTGTGCAATTCTTTTTCATTTGAAGCACTTGAAATTTATTTAAGTGAGTTTTCAAACCTTAATCCAATAAATTTCCGTTTTCATCTTTTGAATAATTTTTCTGAAAATCTAAAGAAAATTATCCTTTTTAATCTTTAGGTAAAAACATCGAAATTGTAACTCCTAGGAAAAAATGAAGATTTTTACGATAGAAATTCATAACGACTTGAATTAGAAAATGAGTTTAGAATTATTTAGATAATCTTTTAAACAAATTTTTATGAAGAATCTTTCTAGTCGACAATACTTTAATAGCTGCTTATTTGTAATAGAGACGTCTTGTTTGAGCAAACTACTAATTTTTTTGATAATAACAATATGGTCTTTAAAGTAAAAATTCTTAAAATGATAATTAATTCTTACAGAAAATATTTTATCTAAAAAGGTGGTTTCTGGAGTAATTAACGAGAGGAGGATTAAATTAGAAATGTGTTGAAAAGTTCCATCAATCCTGTTATGACTATATAAAAAGGATAAAAGTTCTGATAGAAGAGAAAACTTTCTTTTTTGGAACTCTTTTGAAGTGAAAGGAGAAATACTAAGTAATTTTTCTGGTTGTTCAACAATATACTGCGCTTTTTTATTGCGTGATTTTGTGATCATAGCTTTCTTAGTAAAACCTAAAAAATTCTTACCATAAATATTATTTTTCAATTATATAAAGAAAAAGTCTCAGTTCTTTCGGTTTTATTAACCCATTAATTATTAAGCGCTAAATTCCATTACATTATTGTATATTATATTGTCTTTCGTAGACGAGTTTGTTGGTAAATAAATTGATTTAACTTTTTTGTAAGTTATTACCCCCACATTTGATTAATTTTGTCAGTAAGCATATCTTGAACTAAAATGATGTTAGCATCAAAATAGGTCTTTACGATCTCAACGAGAGAAGAGAAAAACGATTTTTTAATTTTTATAAAATGAGTATCTTCTAAGAATCGAATTGCTTTTCGAACTTGTAAAGGTTGGTTGTCTCCTTGTTTTTTGTAATATTCGAGCAATTTAAAAGATAACGCATGAATTTGTCTCAGTCTATCTTTTAGATTTTTAATGCTTACAATAGAATCGCCTTCTGTGTAGAATTCTTTAACCAAATCTTCTTCTAATTTTAAATCGGTTGCGTTAAATTCCTTTTTGTTTTTTCCGATTATCTCTTTACTGTATAAAACTAAATAGTCTTCGTAGAATTTTTTCCGTTTTTTATAAGATCCTTTCGTGAGAATTAAAAGATTTACATTAAAAGATTTATGAAATATAAAGTCAAAAAAGTTAAATAATGTAGTTTCCAGATATTCTAAGTCGTGATCAATTACTATTAAGATCTTTTTCTTGGAAAAACTACCTCCAATTGCGTACATCATCATTTCTGGTCTGATATTCATTTTAACCTCTATGATGTCAATATCTTCAGGTTTTTTTTCTATAACTTTTTCTGACTTCGGATCAAATTCGTCCAATAAGGCGTCTAATTTTTGATAACTTCGTACTTTTAACTGCTTATCAATGAAAGGAACGATTGCATGGTCGCAAATTCTCCCTGATGGAATTAAAATACTAGTTAATTGTTTGGATTGGTCAATAATACGCATTGGGATATTTATTTTCTTTTTCGTTCGACAAATAGGACATATAATGTCGACATCTCCCCACAATTCAGGTTCGGTATTAGTTTGTACTCTTGTAGCCATACTACTTTCCTTTTTCATATTTTTATAGTAATTTGAAGAATACCTAAAAAAACTCAACTAAAATTTTTAAATAAAAAATGTAATTTTCCTTAGTTTAGGGAAAAAAGAGGGAAAAAGAATTAAAAAACGAAAATAAAATCAAATTTTTAAATAGTTCAAATTTTAATTAATAACTATAGGAATTTTAATTCTAAAAGAAATCATAATACAGTAATATTTTTCAGTATTCATAAAAATCGAACGTGAGAAAAGAATTAAGCGATGTGATGGGGTTTTATGGTAAATTATAAAAAAATTGTAAAAGAACTTCAAAAAAAATATTCAGATGCAGCTGAAGTTGCTGTTGTGAACGGATCGGGTAAGATTCTCCATACGACCGATGGTTGGAGCGTGAAAAGCGACATAAAAACCGTTCTTTCGAGTTGGAGGAGTGGAAACGCCCAGTTCGTCAATTTAGACGGAATTAGATATTCTGTGCTTCAGATGGAACCTGAACGATTTATAGGGACCAACCGGAAAAAGAAGGGGCACTTAATTGGAGCTACGACTCCAGACGGAAGCCAATACATGCTGGCTCACATTAAACCTAAAGCAAAAGGGTGGTTTCATATGGCGTACCCTGCGGTGGCAAGAGCTGCGGCCATGATAAAAGGGTCAAAATCGGCTGCAATCGAATTATCAACCCAAATTAATAGCGACGATGAAATAGAAGCACATTCAATGGAAGATTATTCTGGGGTGGGAGGGGCGACGGTTAGCCTTACCTTAGAAAAACCGCGTATTGATCCCCTTCTTAAAGGAGAAATTAACGAGTTTTTGGAATGGGTACAAAATCCCGACGGTTTTTATACTTACATTTCCTATTATCTGGAACAAAACGATCAGGAAAAAATTTCGGCTTTAGCAGTTATTTATCGAATTTTAACTAGAATGTTTCAATCTTAACTTTTGTATTTCTATTTGTAATAGCGTTTAAAAAAAAAGAGATTTGTTTATTGATTTTCTGGAATAATTTGATAAAATTTACTCAGTAGGAGCTAATTTAGTGGCGATTATATCAATTAATAAACCAAATACTATTCCTGCAAATAAATAAGAAATAGCAGCTACTCCGGGAATAATGATCATGAGAATACTAATAATTGCCCCTATAATCGCCCCTCTAACCGCGGAATTACCAATATCGTTATTTAGGAGTCTGATGTGATCAGCTATACCTAATACAAATCCTAAGATAAATCTATTATACCAAACCCACACTAGAAATTCCATAGTGAGGTATTCTTTCGGTACAGGAGCTGTAGAAGTCCCATAGGCACACATTAAGCCAGCTAATGCCCCCAAAACGATGGTAATAACCATTCTTTTAATGTTTATTCCAATATCAGTCATTTTAAACCCTTTAATTTTTTCAATATGATTTACTTTTAGTTATATTGGGAATTTTTAAAATTTTTTAATATTTATTAAAAAATGGAGTGTAGTGATTTACGTTATAAATTATGATAAAAATCTTTTTTAGTATTACAATAGGTATATATTAGTAGAATGAAATCGTTCAAGGATTTAATCAAGGAAGTGCACGAAAAAGGAGTTTGTCAACAATGCGGCGGATGCGTAAGTTTTTGCAATTCCATTGAACACGAAGTAATTGGTTTTAAGGATCCTTATTCTCCCCCGACCAACTTAAACAAAGACAAGTGCCTTAAATGTGGTTTGTGTTATTTAATTTGCCCACAAACTCATGTTTTGGAAGACGAAATCAATACTATCTTCAAGTTTTCGGACTTTTCCCTTGTGCCTTTAGGTTTTTACTACAATATACGTTCCTGTCAAGCCGTAGATCGAGAGTTTTTTAATTACGGTACGGACGGCGGAGTGGTAAACGCGATTATAAACTTTTTATTCGAAAAAGAATTAATTGACGGAGCGATTGTAGCCAAAACTTTAGCTCCATTTTCGAGGGAGGCGACCATAGCAAAAAGTAAAGAGGATTTATTAGACGCTTCAGGTATAAAATTAGATGTTTCCTCCCAATTAGAAGAGATCCAAAAATTTCACACATACGTTAACTCGCTTCCTAAATTAAAACAATTTAGAGAGAAAAAACTGGCAATTGTAGGAACTCCTTGTCAAATTTATACTATAAGATGTATGCAGAACTTAGGAGTAATCCCTTCAGATAACGTGGATCTGTGCTTAGGATTATTCTGTTACGAGAACTTCTTTTTTGATAAATCTCAAATTGAGAAATTTGAAAGAGATTTTAGCGTGAAATTTGACGATATTGAAAAAATTAACATCAAAGAGGATTTAATCGTTCATTTAAACGAAAGTGGTTCAAGAAAGAAAACGCTACACATTCCATTCTCTAAGTTAAAGGATTACGCGCGCCCTGCTTGTAGCGCGTGCGCAGATTTTACAAACATTTACGCTGATATCTCCTTTGGAGGCTTAGGCTCCCCAGAAAAATTTACAACCGTATTGCCTCGAACGGAAAAGGGAAGGTCTATAATCCTTAAAGCTATTAAAGCTCAAGTTATCAAATGCACACAATTAAAAACGTCTGAAAAAGAAGATATGAAACGGAAAATCGCTCAATATTCTATAGCTAAGGCGAAAAGACCAACGAACTTGCGTCAAAAAGAAGAGTAAACTGAAAGGAAGGAATCTCTTCTATTAAGGGGATTAGTATGGTCAAAAAGATTAATAAAGTGAATATTCCAAAACCGACAATTAACGCTTTCTCAACTAAACAAGTCATATATCCTTTTTTATATCTAACCATTTAAACTCCTAATTTAATGTAAGACAATAACGAATCCAAATCGTAAATTTAATATAAAATGCCGCTTTTATAAGATCAATGAGACGAGTTTGGTTAGTCGTTAAGACTACAACTATGGACGTAAGAGCTTGTGGTAGACAAGCACCGCATAATATCCATTAGATCATCCAAATCCGTCTCTTTCGATTATTCTGCTTTTGCTTTTTTAACCTTTTGATTTATCAACCACGTCTTAAATTTCCAGAGGCGGGTTTTGAAAGTATCTTTTCTAACGGAAATCTTACGTATCTCATTTAACAAGTTCATACAATATAAAAAAGATAATAAAAAAGAGGTGAAAATAATCAACAAAAAGCAGAAAAAAAATCTTGAAGAAACCTTACAGTCTTTAAAAGACGGAGAATATCTCATGTTATCGTATTCTTCAAGCGAAGAGGAGCAAGATCAACAAAAAGTTGACGAGTAGGTTCAAATCAACACACTAAAACATTTTACTCTTTAGCGTAAAGAAATAACTTCTTCAAGATTGCAAAAAAGTGGAAAAGAAGAGTTATTTTATTACGACTTGCCCAGAGTTTATTAAAATTTCTGCGACGAAAGTAAATTTTATTACATTTTATTTTGCGTAAGAGAATTGGTGTTTTTAAGGTGGTTCATAACGCTTTTTTCTAAGAAATAGGGAATTTTCACGTTAAAAATGAGATTTAGCATTTTTTCAAACGCTTCTAATATTCCTTCTCCAATGACAGCGCTGGTGCGTTGGACTTTTACGTTTTTGAATTTATCTATATTGTAAGTTTCAAGAAATTCGTTTGGATTGTACTTTTCCGACAAATCTTGTTTATTGAAGCACAAAATAACGGGAAGATCTTCGTAAGTTTCGCTAAAATAAGAAGTAAATTCTTTCCAGGAGACACCGTTCCGCTCAAAGGTTTCTTTTTGAGAATCGGCTATAAACAGTACCCCATCAATTCCTCTAAGCGTAATTGGTCTGGAAACGATGTAAAAGTCTTGACCTGTAGTAGAATAAATGTGGAGTTTTAACTCCCATAAATTCCCTTCAAAAGAAATAGTACCGTAATCAAAAAATAAAGTTCGGCCTACGGTACTTTCAATCGATTCTAGTTGGTCTCCTTTTCCAAATAAAGTAAATAAGGTCTTTAAAGTCGAGGTTTTCCCCGACATAGCCGGACCAAAATAGACAATTTTTACCTGAATGGTTTTAGCGAGGTGATCAATAATCATGATTTTATTAAAACTATATTTTATTGATAGTCTAACTAAAATTATAAAAATGTCAAGATTTTTTCTGAGCCCTATTAGAACGCTATTAAATGGTTTACGCCTTAGCAAATGTTCTTGACCTTTTAATCTTAAAGGTGAAAGGTTTATTATCAGTTAAAAACTAATGAAGAATATGCTAGAATCTATTGATTTGGTAACTCTTTTACTTATTATTTTAGTGGTCGCAGCCATCGCGGCGGTCATCAATTTCATTATAGGAGTGGTGCTCACCTTAAAGATGGCTTCTTTACGAGGTCTGACAAAAGAGAAAAAGCCTGCGATAATATTAAACGCAATTTGGAGCTTAATTGTTTTACTGACGGGGTTTTCTCCTTGGACTTATATTTTCGCCTTTTTAATAAATCTAATTATCGGGATGATCGCTTTACAAAACGACAAATTTTACGGATTAAAAGAATTTCGCAAGCGCTTAACCTTCTTGCTGATTATCTTTATCGTACAGTTTATTATTCTAATTATCGTCTATATTGTGATATTTTTTCTGATCGTAGTCTTCATTTTAGGATTATAACTTAAATTGACCCGGTTTTAAAAAATAAATAAGATAAAATAGGAATAAATTAGTTCCTTTTTTTTAAAGAAATATCAAGCTGATGACGATGATCGGAATAGCAACTAATGAGCCAATAATTACTATACTAAGCATTCTTTGGATTAATTTTAGCCGTTTTTCTTGACATTCCGTGCATAGTCCCACTTGAATGTGGAATTTGCACACTTCTCGACCACATTTACTGCATATCAATTCCGCTTGTTTTTCACAATAGTAGCACTTAGCCACTTTATTTCACATCGTTTCTTTTTTTATTTTACTAAGTATATAATTAATTAGTATTCAAATTATTTAAATTCAAAAAGAAAAAAAAAGGATTTGAAATTGTTTATCTTTTAGAGTTCGTTTTTTTCTTGATTTATTCTCTTTTTAACGAAAATAAAGATTACAACGCTAATCAAACCAAACACGACAAAACCAATGATATCAAAGATTAGAAGCAGAAAGAACAGAAAACACAACGCGCCAATAATAAGACCTAGCTGATTATCGCCAGTTAAGCCGTAGCCATTTCCAGAAGTGGTTGCAATTCTCCATATTATAAGTAAGGTCCACGCAGGCAACAAAAGAATTGTGATAAGAGGATGAACATTGTATGCGGGAAGAAGCCACACCATCAAAAAAAATCCTACTCCCCAAATTAACCCGTAAACAAAGTAAGATTTAAAACCCGGCGCTTCAACCTCTTTCTTGGTAAATATATTAAACGGAGCTTTCTTGGCTAAAACGACTAATATTACAGCTATTATTAGAAATGCGATGTATTCCGCTATACCCGGTATATAATTATAGGTACTAATAACAAATAGCATCCAAATAGGACCACATAAGATAAAAATAGCCACTACAAGAAAAAACGCTTTTTTACTCAACCAGGACTCTTCTTTAACTTGAGGAAACGCAATATGAGTAAGCATTATAGGGATAGTTATGCTAAAAATCATGTGAAAAATGGCTAATTCCACCACCCATACCCAATTAACGCCTAACGCCCTGCCATAACTACCTAAAGGTCCCACATCTTCCCAGTTTGGATTGAAAAAGCTCATAAGATAGAGGCCTTCTTCAATAATACCGTATACTAAACCTAATAATAGAATCGTTGACCATCCTTCAGGTCCTTTATCCCAACGAATAAGCAGTTCGCGAACAAGTAACGCACCAAATCCGTATAAAGCCACTAATAAGAGAATTGTCACGGGATTTAGCCACGCTACCGCGGGAGTAGAAGTTGAGAGCCCTTCTCCAACTAAAGGAGCAAATAAGATTAGAAATAGAATTGCTTTTACTTTTTCTTTCACGCTAATCGTTCTCGTCTAATTAATTATCGTAGTATATTTTACCGCGATTAAAAATATTTACAAATTTGTAATAGAATCCTTTTTAATACCTTTATAATTATATCTTTTATTAACTTATTTATAATTATAGTGGGATATTTTAATTACAAATAAAGGAGCTTTATTTAAATGAAGTATGGGATACAATTTCCAAATTCAGGGGGATTTTTTGAAGATCCTAAAGACGTCGCTAATTTAGCACGCGATGCAGAAAAAGCAGGATGGGACGGATTTTTCGTATGGGACCATCTCATGTTGGTAAGACACCCAAAAGAACCCTTCTACGACCCGTGGATGCTCTTATCGCTCGTAGCTACGAATACTAAAAAAATAAAACTTGGACCAATGGTGACTCCCGTCCCTCGTCGACGCCCTTGGGTTCTAGCCCGGGAATGTACTACATTAGATCATTTATCAGATGGACGCGCGATGCTTGGGGTAGGATTAGGAGCTCCGGATTACGAATATGCTAATTTCGGAGAAGATAAAAACCTTAAGACCCGCGCCCA
Organism: Candidatus Hermodarchaeota archaeon; assembly: GCA_048885945.1. Classification (GTDB taxonomy): domain Archaea; phylum Asgardarchaeota; class Lokiarchaeia; order Sigyniarchaeales; family SOKP01; genus LW40-45. Next base: position 9,042 of record JBHLLE010000017.1, read on the forward strand.
AAAACTTGACGAAGGATTGGACATAATTCAAGGTTTGTGGTCAGGGGAACCTTTTAAGTATAAAGGTGAACATTATCAAATACGAAAAACAAGATTTCTTCCTAAACCAGTAAATGGTTCTATACCTATATTTGCTTCTTGTACCTACACTCCAGATTTTTCCATTAAAAAACCCATTCATCGAGCTATGAAATACAACGGATTGATTATGGCACATTACGAATATCCTTTAAAACAAGTGGAACCTAACGAAGTTAAAGAAATGGTTAAGTACGTGAACGCACATCGAAACTCTAACGGACCGTTCGAGTTTTTCTTAAACGGCATCTCTCCTGAAAACTTAAAGGAAAGAAAAAATAAAATGAAACAATACAAAGAAGCAGGATTAACTTGGTGGATGGAAAAGATCGATGCAGAATACTACGAAAATTCTTACGATAAAATTTGCGATAAAATCGTGCAAGGACCTCCAAATATACGATAAGATCTTTACGCGAACACACTAAAACTTAGTATTTTATATACATAAAAAAAATTTCTTAGATTATTTTAGATTTAGAGACGCCTGACATTTATAACATTTTGTAGCTCCACGATATAATAGATTTCCGCATTCTGGGCATTGATGCTCTTTTTCCAGTTTTACAACCCATTTTTCCGTTTCGAGTTCGCGCCACGCGGGAATCTCCTTAAGCATAACTTCTTTTCCACCCTGACTTGGCCAATTTTCTATAATTTCGCAGGGGAATTCATCGCATTGTCGACAACCTTCAAGATTTTTCCTTTTTACGCAATCTTTAATCGTACACGTCTGGCAGAAAGGAAACACGGCACCCTCAGACAAACAACCTTCACAAGCGATATCTTCCACCGTGTTAGCCCCCCAAACCTTAAATCTAGGCAAAAGTTCTTGCTTTAATTTAGAATCGTTATCTTTATACGCGATGTGAACACCGCAAATTCCGCAATACAAACCACACGGAGCTAACAGCTCCTTTTTAACGTTCACCATAGTTTATTATTCCTAATAAGGTAATTGAATAAAATAAATTAGACCTCTTATTAAGGTTTTTTAGATTTTTTATTTTTAAGTATTAAGTTTATACCATCAGTATGGTAATGTTAGATTACTTTGAGAACCTTGAACAAGGACTCGAACTCATTATAGCAATTGGTTCCCTTATGGGAATGTTAGGATTAATCTTAGGATTCATGCTTCTCCTTTTTCCCGTGACCACGAAGAGCAATCGACCAATTACGATCGGAATTATCGCCGCATCAGCGATACTAGTAGCAATATGCGGTCTTTCTACGGGAATTCATTATTTTCGGATTCATTGAAAAATTTTTTAACTTATGAATTTGACATAGTAGTTATTTTTTTTCTTTAAATAGATCTGACGAAACTAATATTTACACCATAGTTTTGTAAAACCCTCAGGAAAGAGAAATAGGGTACCGCTCATTGAACTTAGATGCATGTTAACATTTAATTTTTGGTGTCTATTTCGCTTTCCTGTTCTTGTTTTTTATAAAATAGTTTCGATTCAACCTATCCTTAGCTCCTTTCTGAGATTTTTTTTTTAAATAGATTAGTTTGAAAAATACTCAAAGCACAATTATTTTTTGACATAGTACTAAAACTAAAAAAGGTGGGTTATGTGTATAAAGCGGGAATGTTATCTTTAGGCGTATTTAGTTGTTTTGCGATACTAACCATTATCTTTCTAGTCGTCCGGTCTTACATGGGCGGTTTATTTGGATTGCTAACCTTAGTGGCTTTTATAGTTTTTTTAGTATTCTTCTTTTTAGAACGAAATACTGACATATATTAACCTTTAGAAGAACGATTTACTGTTCTTTTTTTTTATTTTTTCATTCTTATATTTTATTTTCTAAGAAATTAAGAAATAGATTAAAAAAAATTTTATTCAATTATTTTGGATTTAAGGGCAATCCTACATAGCTTTCCTTGCGATACCGCTTTAAGACTACAAACGCGCTTCCAATCACCCCTCCTACAAAAAGCACCGATCCTAGAAGCCATTCCTGAGGGATTGAGATGTTATCATCGTCAAGTTTAAGTTTACTACTTTTTGAATCTCCTGAGCTCGAAGAATCTGTCTCGTTTACATCTTGTATTTGACTAATTTGATATTCTTCATCAACTGCAAAAGCAATATTCACATAATCAACATTCTGAAGATAAATTTGCATTTCAAACTCATAGAAACCACCTATAGCAGTTCCAAATTCAAAAGAGTTATAACCATTAATATCTGCTAGTATATCGTCGTTATAATCATAAATTGTAAAATTATTATCATCAGGATCAGTTAATATAAAGTTTATCCGTACTTCCTCAGAGATTTGATCGGATATTGGAGATACTCTTTTGATATAAAATTTATACATATAGTCTGTCTTAAGATAAACAGAATCTTCATAAAAACCACCTGGTGGAAAAGGGCTTACTTTAAACAAAACAGGAGATTTAATATCGATATCATCAAAAAGGCATTTTTCTACTTGCGTCATTCTAATATAGAGATTAAAATTATCGTCAGCTTGCATAGAAAATGAAATATTATATTCTCCAGATTCTGCTGTTCCAAAAGGCAACTCATCCCATCGTGAAGATTCTGGATCATAATACATAGCTCTTTCAAATAATTCGAATTTTCTTCCTTCGTTATCCCATAAAGTGACTTTCATTGAAGATACATTATGAGGAGTGACTAATTCAAAATAAATATAGTACATGTACTCCCCTTCTAAATATAATTCAAATGTTATGGTATAAGCTGGCGCTAAAAAAGTATAGACTTTATCTGGCAGGTCTAGTTCTTCAGAACCATCAGTAAAATCGAAAATATCATCGCTAGTTTTTAATGTATTATCAGAATTAATTATATTCTCTTTAGTATTTGAAGAAGAAGTTAATGAAATTGAATAAATACAAGAAGTAAAAAAAATCCCAGTTATAATTATAATAAATACGATAAATTTTGTAAAATTTCTTTTCAATTTAACAACCATTTTAAAAAATATATTAAAAATTTTATATGAAAAATATTATACATTCTTTCTATTCGAATTATTTAAAGGAAAAATGATTAAATCTCGTTTAGTTATATTATTCAAAAAAATCTTCAATAAAAAATTCAGTATTAGAATTATCATATTCTTCAATTTCATTTTCTCGAATAGATTCTTTAAACCAAATCCAATGTATAATATACATGACACAGAAGAAGAATACTACTCCAATAAAGATATAAGTTGTATAATAATCAAAAGTAATTTGTAGAAGAAATTTTCCTTTTGTTCCATTAGCTAATTTTACAGTTAAATAATATTCATGGTCTTCTAATACGTTTATGTCCATCACATTTTGAAAATATGTATGAGTTATTATTATTGGATTCCCATATCCGTCATGGTCAGAATCGTAAAGTATCATTTCTGCGCGCACATCTCCTAATTGTGTTAATTTAAAGAAATAATGATTTGCTTTAAGATCTAATGGTAAACAAAATACCTTAAATTCATTTGATAACGAGATTTCACACTCCATAAATTTAGTAATTTTTTCAGGTTTTTTAAGCGCGTCAAGAGCTGCATATCCTTGAATTACTCCACTGCCATAAGTATTATCTTTTAGAGTTATAAAATTAGTAGTATGTGCAGTCATCTGGATAATATTCTTAATTTCAAGTGCATCTAATTTAGAATCTTCTTCAAGCATTAATGCTGCTAATCCTGAGACCAAAGGAGCAGCTGCAGAAGTGCCAGTTTCATGGTCATAATCAGAAGGGTTACCTGTATCAGCACCATCTACTTGCACAGCGAGAGCACATACATCAGGTTTAGTTACACCTTCATGAGACGGACCTTTACAACTTTCAGAATAAATTCCTCCTAGGAGATTCACTCCTCCTACAGAAAGAGCATATTTTGAAGAACTAGGCGCATTTATCTTTCCGTCTGCATTTTCAAATGGCTCTGGATTAAAATTTCCTGCTGCTGCTACAACTAAAATATCTTCTTCAGTTAAATCTTGAACTAATTTATTCATTTTATCTAATTGTTTTGTATTATCCATTTTTGGTTCTATACCTGCACTTATACTTACAATTCTTATATCATATATATCTTTATTATCAATAATCCAATCAACAGCTTCTTTAATGTATTTATAATCTGACTCTATAGAATCATCTTCCTCTTCACCAATTTGAATAATGACAAAATTAACATCTGGAGCAACTCCTTTATATTCTGTGGAATTTCCCCCTAATATGGATGCAACATAGGTCCCATGGAAATCAATATCATAAGGAATGGCAAATTGTATTTCTTCTACTGCATCGTAAAAAGCAAGAATTCTATTATACCAAGTTCCAAACACTTCGTGATCTGGATAAATACCAGTATCTAAAATAGCGACAGTAACTCCTTTACCAGTCAAATCTGTATCCTCTCCGTTAAAACCAATATTTTCTTGCATATCATCGTCTGAATATGATGTTGCTATCGTAGTATTTTCAATATTAGATACCTCTTGTTTCGCATCTTCCTGATTAAGGTTTAGTATTAACGGTGAGTTCTGTGCTTTAATTTCTACCCCTAAAAACGCATAAGGAACAAATAAAACAGTTAAAAAAATCAAGGTAATTAATTTTTTCACGCAATCGCCTTACAGTTTATAGCTCGTTGGTATTAATTTTATCTTATTAATTTTAAAGGTTCTCATTAAAGAGGTAGTATGAGGATAGAGAAAGAACATCTTATCCTAAAACGATATTAACTAAATTAAACATTGACAAAGGAATATTTAAACTTGTAAATTTTCAATTTCATTTTAAAATTAGGATTTTAGTTCAAGCCAATTTA